>WTJB01000046.1 GCA_011526335.1 Candidatus Arcticimaribacter sp. | reverse complement strand
ATTGTGGACATCGCCGCTAAGGGCAAAGCTGTGGCCAAATCGCAAGAGGGCGAAACCATTTTTCTCAACAGTGGTGTCCCTGGCGATATTGTAGATGTAAAGACATACAAAAAAAGAAAGGGGTATTATGAAGGCAATGTTGTGCGTCTTCATCAAGCTTCTAAAGATCGTATTTCTGCAGTATGTGAACATTTTGGCATTTGTGGAGGATGCAAGTGGCAACATATGAACTATAAAGCCCAATTGCACTTTAAAGCCAAAGAAGTACACGAAAATTTAAAACGCATTGGCGGGGTTATCCCTGAAGAAACCCTAGATATCTTGGGGGTAGAAGATCCGTATTGGTATCGGAATAAAATGGAATTTTCATTTTCCAATCAAAGGTGGATGACCCAGGAGGAAATTGATTCTGGCGAAACCTTTGAAAAAAACGGATTAGGATTTCATAAGCCTGGTATGTGGGATAAAATTGTTGACATTAAAAAATGTCATCTTCAAGCAGATCCTTCAAACGCTATCCGAAATGAAATAAGACGGTATGCCTTAGAACACCAAATGGATTTCTTTAATCCTAAAACACAGGAGGGGCTGTTACGCTCTCTACTTATTCGTACAAGTGCCTTAGGGCAAGTAATGGTTTTGATTCAATTTGTTTACAAAGACGATGCGGCCATGGCCTTATTGGATCATCTTAGGGAACGTTTCCCAGCCATCCACTCCCTTTTGTATGTAATCAATGATCAGGCCAATGATGTCTTGTATCCGCATACGATTCATGTTCATTCTGGGAAAGACTATATAGAAGAAGGCATGGAAGATTTGATCTTTAGAATTGGTCCAAAAACCTTTTATCAGACCAACTCATCCCAGGCCTATCATCTTTATACCATTGCACGTGATTTTGCCGATTTAAAAGGCGATGAGTGTGTATACGATTTGTATACAGGAATTGGCACCATTGCCCAATTTATTGCTCAGAAAGCCAAAAAAGTCGTGGGGGTAGATGTTGTTCCGGAATCCATTGAAGCAGCCAAGCAAAACGCTAAAGCCAATAATATTGACAATACCCTATTCGAAGCAGGGGACATGAAAAATATTTTCACCCCTTCGTTTATAGAACGTCACGGAAAAGCCGATGTGGTCATTACAGATCCCCCAAGAGAAGGGATGCACAAGGATGTAGTAAAACAATTGCTTGCTATGGCTCCTGAAAAAATTGTGTATGTCAGCTGTAACAGTGCCACCCAAGCGCGTGACCTGGCGTTAATGAAAGAGCACTACAGCGTTGTACGATCGCAAGCCGTGGATATGTTTCCGCAAACCCATCATGTAGAAAATGTTGTACTTTTGAGTAAAATTAAACGAAATGCCTAGAGCCCTTGTCCTTTGGTTTTTACTGCTTAGCTTTGCGGCAACTTCTTGCGAAAAAGATGATGTTTGTCCAGCGGGTACTCAAGGGACGCCATCACTCATTATACGACTTTACGATAAAGATAATCCTGCAGTACTAAAAGCTCCTGCCAGCAGTATTGATGTCTTTGGCCTGGGCAGAGAAGATTTGCTGACAAGCATCAACTCAGATTCTACAGCAATACAACTGAATCCTGCTGAAAACTTTACCCAATTAAGTTTTGTTCGGTCAGAAACAGCGACATCCTCAATCATAGACACCTTACAATTCAACTACAGACGCCAGGACATCTATTTCAATCGAGCCTGTGGTTATCGTGCTGAATTTATATTGGACACTAACGCACTAGAATCTTTGGGGGTAGCCCCTCCATTTTATGCTGCTTACACCGTATTAATTGACACCCTGAAAAATGAAAATCAAGCACATTTGGCTCTTTATCATTAGTGGATTCAGCAGTGTCATTTGGGCACAAAGTCCCAAAACTGAAACACTGGATAGTTTAAATAAACAACCCAAAACCTATGCCCTACGGGTGGGGGTAGATGCAAGTCGTTTATTAAAAACGCAACTAAATTCAGATTTTTCAGGAATTGAACTGGTGGGGGATCTACAATTGGGAAAACGTCTTTTTGTGGCAGCAGAACTGGGAACCGAAAAAATAGAACAACAATCTGAATTAATACACTACACCACCAAGGGAAACTACCTAAAATTGGGAATAGACTACAATATTTTTAACAATTGGGAGGGTATGGACAATGTATTGGCCGTGGGACTTCGTTTTGCCAGTAGTGGGCATCGGCATGCTGTAAATCAATACGAATTGTATACGACCCACCGTTATTTTGATAATCCCATCATTACACAAGGGTTTGAGGTTGGCGAAAAAAGCGCGATTTCTACCCGTTGGATAGAACTCCTTTTTGGGGTAAAAGTAGAATTGTTACAAAATCTTTACGCCGGGATGAGCCTGCGTTTACACATCCTGGCCAAGCGTCCTGAGGTAAATAACTATGGAAACATCTATGCCCCCGGCTTCAACCGTATCACCGATGACAATTCTTTTGGTTCCAGTTTCAATTATACCCTAACGTATAAATTTCCTTTTCGCTTCCGAAAAAACTAAAACTTAAACGGTTTTCGCACAAGCGGAAACTTGACATATAAATCGCCTTCTTGCACTAAAAATTTTGGGGATAAGATACTGGCAAAAACAGCCGATAGCGCAATCAAAGGAACATAAGCCATAGGCATATAGGTACCGATGGTAATTTTAAAGAGGTAAAACAATCCCCCAAAAAAAACGAGATTTAGAACCAAGGCTACAGTTTCTTTTTTCATCATTAACGATTTTGTTTATGTACTTTTTTGGTGCCTGCATATATATCATAGCATTGCAAGCGCGACTCTAATTTACCATTAAATAATTTAATCTTTTTCGAAGGGCGCAAGCCAACGTGCTTAAGGGCTTCAAAATGAGAGCTAATGATCCAAGCTTGGGTTCCGTTGTACTTGTGTTTTAATAAACTCCCCATTTCAGCATAGAGGGCAGGAATATCCCCCTCAAGACGTTTCCCATAGGGAGGATTGGTTATGATATGCAATGGACGGTCAGAGTCTTTTTGGGTAAATAAAAAATTCTCTTTTTCTATGCTTATAAACTCTTCTAAATTGGCATTCCGAATATTTTCACGGGCTTTAGCTACGGCAGAA
Organism: Candidatus Arcticimaribacter sp.; assembly: GCA_011526335.1. Lineage (GTDB taxonomy): Bacteria > Bacteroidota > Bacteroidia > Flavobacteriales > Flavobacteriaceae > Arcticimaribacter. Next base: position 3,296 of record WTJB01000046.1, on the reverse strand, counting down.
GGCGCCTTGTCATACCCGACAATACTGCCCGCTAAGCCCTGAATCTTGTTCAATTGAGCTTCTTCTATGGTGTAGAACAAATCTTCATCCCAATCTTTCCACTTTTCAAAGGCAAACTCCTTCCGATTGATGTTGGCAGGAATTTTACACGAAAGCATGGCGGCCTCTATGGGTAATGTTCCACTACCACACATGGGGTCCAATAAGTCTGTGCGTTGATCCCAACCCGAAAGAAGCAGTATTCCAGCGGCTAAAACTTCGTTTATAGGAGCAATATTGGTTCTCCCGCGATACCCCCTTTGGTGCAGTGAGGCCCCTGAACTATCTAATGAAAGGCTACACACCTGCTGATCTATATGGGCATGAATACGTACATCCGGATGGTTTAAATCTACACTGGGACGCCTTCCTTCAACCGCCCGAAACCGGTCGGCAATGGCATCTTTAATTTTTTGTGAAACATATAAAGAATGGGTAAATACATCTCCGAAAACCACACTGTCTATAGCCAATGTTTGATCGGCACCAAAAAGAGCGGGCCAATCATAATTGTACACCGCTTTATATAAATCCTCTTCAGAATAGACGTTAAAGGTATCTAAAGGCATCAAAATTTTTAGGGCTGTTCTTAGGGACAGATTGGCCTTATACATAAACCCCTTGTCTCCCTTAAAAGAGACCATACGGTTGCCTTCTTTCACCTCTTGTGCCCCCAGATTTTTTAATTCCTCTGCCAAAACACCCTCTAAACCATAAAGGGTTTTTGCAATCATGCGATAATTTGCATCCATATAAAAGCGTTGCTGTCAAAAATAGTTTAATTTTGTTCAACTTTTAATGAAAACATCCGCTTATTCCAAGCCATGAATTACGGAATTCTCTTTCTTATTTTAACGACGTTTCTCGGGGCTGGTATTGGATTGTATTTTAAACCAAAAACACCGCTAGGCACAAAATTAATCTTAGCCTTTAGCGGTTCATTTTTACTGGCGATTCTGGTGTTGGAGATGATCCCATCTATATATAAAAGCCCTGTTGGGAATCCAGGGATTTGGATCTTGGTCGGTTTGCTTTTTCAACTCTTATTGGAATTGTTTTCTAAAGGAGCTGAACACGGACACATACATACAGAAAATGGAAACTCGCGTCTTCTTCCCTTGTTTTTGAGTCTTGGGGCCCATGCTTTTTTGGAAGGATTGCCTCTTTTGGACAATACGGCATTGATGTGGGCGGTAGCCATTCATAAAATCCCCATAGCACTAGTGGTCACACTCTTGGTATGGAAAAGCAAATATTCCTTAACGGCAAAAGGGATTCTTTTGGTGTTGTTTTCTTTATTTTCCCCCCTTGGCGCTTGGGCGGGTTTATTTTTAGACACCGACCTAATGCACAGAACGGTAGAGCCTTTGGTTGTCGGTATTCTTCTTCATATTTCTACCACCATTTTATTTGAAAGCACAGAAGGTCATGTCTTTCACTTGCAAAAATTCTTAGCCATCATCGCAGGAATAGGGGTTGCCTTTCTTTTTTAGGAAATACCAAATATTACTCATTTCCTACCACTTATTTCATTATCCCTACCCACGGTTACATAGTACACTATCAATTTGAGGGGTTCTTTGCACTTTTACAACAGCAAACAAGGAATAAAGAATAACAATATATTAATTGAACTTAACCTGAGATTTATTAGTTTTTCCAAATACCCTACTATTTGCCCATAGTAGGGTTTTTTTTAACCTTATTGTTTCTTTATCCCCACTATATTTTATCATTATGACCTACACTACTCTTAGCTTTCGCCTATTTTTTATTTCGATGTTGATGGTTGTTTCTTGCCAAAAAGAAGATCAAAACCTTTGTCTGCATCAAAGTGGAATCCTAAGCCAAAAAACCATCCCGCTAGAAGAGTTTCACGCCGTACATCTCTACCTTAATGCAGAGGTGACCATCCACCCTGCTGATAAGCACCATATCCACCTGAAAGGCGACAGCACATTGTTACAGCAAATCACTACAGAAGTAGAGAATAAAACCTTAAAAATTGAAAATCAATTTGACAATTGCAATAGTCTAAACGCATTAAAAATTAGTGTCGGACTTCCCCATTTAAGACACCTATTGACCACAAAAAAGAACAGAATACAACTGCACCCCTTCTCTTCAATGCAAGGCTGGAATATACACCTTACTGACCATAGCACTTTGGATTTTGTTGCTGGAGAAAAGCTGAAAGAAATGAACGTTCACTTGTCTAGAGGAGCAAAAGTGGTGTGTAAAAACACCTCTCCCGTCAGCATTGATCAACTTACCCTAAATGTATTGGGGAAAGGGCACTTTGACGGCTATGCCATAGAAGCAAAAGAAGCTCATGTTCGGTTTGAGGGAAGTGGGTGGTGCAAAGTACATGCACAAGAAAAATTGGATGTCATCATCTACGGAGATGCGATGGTGTATTGCAAAGGCATGCCGCATTTTTATAAGCGTATCACGGGCAGTGGAAAAGTTTATTTTACCAATTGACTTCTTCTTTTAAGGCCATAAATAAGGTGTTCAAATCTGGAATATCTGTCCAGATAACAAAATGGTTTTTATCCGGTCTATAGATTTTTTTACCATTCGGTAAAAGTGCATCTACATAGGCGGCAGACTGGGGTTTTACCAAAATGTCTTTTCCCCCTTGATATAAATAAACTGGGACAGTCATGGTTTTGAGTTGTTGTTCTAAGGCGCGTAGATCATTATGCAAGGACCACATTTCTTGGTTGCTGGCCTTAAAATCTTTGGGAAGCACCCAACCCAATGGACTGTATTTGGCGATGTAATTGTACCATCGCGCTTTTTGATAAGGTGCGGCTATGGTGCCGGCTATACTCAAAATAACCTGTACCTGCTTGGGGTAATCTACTCCCATTTGTAAAGCCAATGCCCCCCCATACGAATGCCCGACCAAGCCACAGGGACGGCAATGTTTATCCATAAAATCAGCCAATTGTGCACTTTGATCCGACAAAGACCCCCCGGCTAGGGTGGTTTCACCATAGGGGGGACGATCGATTAAAAGCACAAAAAAATGATCGAGCAAAACCGAATCTTCCAAAAGCTTTTCCCAGGCGGTTGCATCTCCGGGTGAGCCGTGAATAAGGACCAAAGCGGGCAGCGCAGGATCGCCAATGGTTTGGTAATGCAATTGACCGCTGGGACTATCCATGTAAGCGTCCACTAGCAGATGGCCACGCAAGAAGACCTGCGGGCGGTGTTCTTGTGCGATACAGCTGGGCAACAGACCCCAAATA
>WTJB01000276.1 GCA_011526335.1 Candidatus Arcticimaribacter sp. | reverse complement strand
GGTATAGTGGTCAATATAGGGGAGAAACTTTCTGAAGATTCAGGAATCTCGATACAGTAATCTGCGAGGCCTTTTACTTGGGTATCGCCTTTACTGACGATAGCAATGATTTTGCCTTCCCGAGATTTTATTTCTTGAATGTTGCTAACCACTTTTTCATAATGGCCTTTTCTGGTAGCAATCACTACCACCGGCATGTCTTGGTCAATCAAAGCAATGGGGCCGTGCTTCATCTCTGCCGCAGGATAACCTTCGGCATGGATATAAGAGATTTCTTTTAGTTTTAAAGCTCCCTCTAAAGCGACAGGGAAATTATATCCTCTTCCCAAATAAATGCAATTATTGGCTTCCGTAAATGCCTGAGCTACGGCTTTTATCGCTGGGGTTTGATCTAAAATTTCTTCTACTTTAGCCGGTAAGGACTCCAGCTCTGTAACGTATTCTTGATACTGTGTAAGGGAAAGGGTTCCTTTTTCTTTGGCCATAAACAACCCGATCAAATTGATTACGGTAATCTGAGTCGTAAACGCCTTGGTAGAAGCTACACCAATTTCTGGACCAGCATGGGTATAACACCCGGTATCTGTAATTCTTGAAATCGTGGACCCTACCACATTGCATATACCATAAACGAAAGCTCCTTTTTCTTTTGCAATGTTTATAGCGGCAATGGTATCTGCTGTTTCCCCTGATTGCGAAATGGCAATGACAATATCGTCAGGATAAATGATAGGATTGCGATAGCGAAATTCTGAAGCATACTCTACCTCCACAGGTATCCGAACAAAATCTTCTAAAAGATATTCGGCGACCAAGCCTGCATGCCAGGATGTTCCGCAAGCCACCACAAGGATACGTTTGGCTTGTAAAAACCGATTCTTATGCTCGCGTAAACTGGATAAGGTTATGGTTCCTTCTTGTGGGAGTAAACGCCCGCGTAAGGTGTCTTCGATGGCCTTAGGTTGTTCAAAGATTTCTTTGAGCATAAAATGGTCGTATCCACCTTTTTGGATGTTTTCCAGACTCATTTGTAGTTTTTCTACATAAGGCGTCACTTCATCATCAGTAGCTATTTTACGGACTTTTACCTTGCGCCCTTTACGCAAAATGGCCAAATGCTCTTCTTCTAAATAAATCACCTCTTTGGTGTATTCCAAAAAAGGGGTGGCGTCTGAACCGATAAAATATTCTTCTTCTCCTATCCCTATCGCTAGCGGACTCCCCAATCGAGCGGCCACCAGTTCATTGGGTTTACGTTTGTCGAATACAACAATGGCATAGGCCCCTACTACTTGAGATAAAGCTATTTGAACCGCTTTACCCAGCTTAACTCCTTTTTGGTTTTGGACATCTTCAATCAAATTCACCAAAACTTCAGTGTCTGTATCGGAATGAAATTCAAAACCTCTATGGGTCAATTCCGTTTTGATGGAAGCATAATTTTCAATAATTCCATTGTGTACAATGACCAAATTTCCTGAATTGGAGGTATGCGGGTGAGAATTGATATCATTTGGAACACCGTGAGTTGCCCAGCGGGTGTGCCCTATTCCCAAAGAAGCATTTGACTGCTTGTCTTGAGATAGAAGCGCTTCTAAATCACTTACTTTTCCTTTGGTTTTTGTGGTTGTTAAATGGGCGCCATCATAAAGCGAAATTCCTGTACTATCATAGCCTCTGTATTCCAGACGCTTCAATCCTTTAATGATAATAGACTCTGCTTCTTGATTTCCTAAATACGCTACGATACCACACATACGATTGGTTTATGGAATTAATTGGAAAAGTCGGTATAAATAATTTCTAACTCAAGACGTTTGTCTAACTGGTCTTGTGCTGGTTGCGGTCCGATCAAAACTGTACCGAGTGGGTTGAGCAAGGCTCCCAAGGGATATTCTATTGTTTCGGTAGACCCTTCTACTCTTCCTGACTTGTTAGAAATGGCATTAATATCATAAGTAACTACCATCCCTATAGGTACATTTTCATAGGCTGTGGAGGTAGAATCCCTGCGAATAATCCCAGAAACATGGTCGGTAATTCTAAATTTATAACGGTAGGGTACCCCATCTTGATATTCTAAAATTCCCCCATGAATAATTTTTGTCTCTCTTGGATCGCTACCCGTCGTATCGTCTGTATAATAATCGCTTAACGGAAGATTCGTCTCGTGATTGTAAAGGTAAATACGCTCGGCAATTCTGTCTTCTGGTGTCCAATTAGCTACATAATCTGGATCAATATAAAAGATAAGATTCGCTTCGTTGATAAGCCAATTGCTGCCACGGATATCGTCTACTACAACAGATTGATCTTCTTCATCAAATAAGCGGAGGATGGCCTTATCCCCCAAATTCCCCGAGAGGTATATTTTGCTACTGTCTTGGGGTTGAAGACTTGTTTCAGTGCTAAAGTGGTTGACCTGAATTCCTCTAACGCTAAGGTTATAGGTACGTGCTTCTCTGTCTACACTGAAGTCCGTTTCATCATCAGGTGTGCCATTGTCATTGTACCGATTAAAGGTGTAGTTGATTTCAATATTGGCTTGTGCCATATTGAGGTATAAAAACAAATCTTCCGATAGGTTTTCCAGCCTAATGTTTAATCCTTTGATCTGTTGTCTAAAGTTTTCATTATTCGAGATTTCATCTTCCCCTTCTAGATCTATCAACCGTTCTTGAAAAAAACTTGGGTCCAAAGGCACCCTTAGACGTGGAGATTTTCTTGTTTCTACCAAAGTAGTTTCATCGACATCAGGGGTGTCAATATCGTCTTCTTCATAATTGAATCGCAACTCTTCAAAGTTGAAGGTGTAGGGAGCATTGTACAATACTTCTCCAACAAAACCTTCATCGTGAAAATCTCTAGCCGAATAATATTCTGTAACCGTTTCAAAATTATTATTCGGATCCAGTCCATTCAATTGATAGGTCAATTCAGATATTTTTAAATCGAATTGTGCCGAGGTGTTTCCAAATATAGAATCGATCTCGTACACATTATTCTCCGGATCATAGCCCGAGTTGTCGTCATCATCTGGTTCCAAAATACCATCTCCGTCACTATCAGCAGCTAGGGGGTTGGTGCTGTTTCGGGTTTCTAAATAATCGAAAATGCCGTCTCCATCGCTATCACTCTCAATGTTTTCGTCATCTACATCAAATGCATCAATAACTCCATCATTGTCATTGTCATTTTGATTGGTCAAAAATGGAATTTCTAAAAAAACTTCCGTCACTTGCTCATCCTCTGCAATAACTCTTACGTTGTCTTCATTTCCGTTATCCTCTTCTTCTTGGGTGTAAAGACCAAAGATACTTCCCCCTGAGAGGGTCAATTGCGTAGAAATAGAGGCGGTTAAACGTCCAAAATTGGGACGTTCGAGTTTTCCTAATTGCATTACTGGCAAACCTGTAGCGACAACATCTTCTACTTTTTCTTGTGAAAAATAAACCGGATAGGTTTGTGTGGTGGTTTCGAACTGGTCAGTAGCAATAAGATCTATCCCTACGGTATTGAATTCTGGATTACAAGCCGTAAAGAATAAAGTAACTCCTATACCTAGAAAAAAATATCTCAAATAAACGCTTTTCATGGATTACGAAAGGATATGGGTAGTATAAAAATCGACATAGGCATTTTCTTTCTTGCTCTCCTCAAAAGTCAAAGCAGGTGTTCCAGCAGTCGATATCTTTTCTAAAATTGAGGCTTCAATGTTTTCTCCGGATAACACCACCCCATCTGAATGTTCTACAGCCAATTGCAATAGTTTTTCGTGTTCCCCCTTGTCTATGGCCTCGTAAGCAGTTGAATCTGAAAGATCGAATGCAATTTTATCTTTTATGTTATCCGATAACCCTCCTTCGTAATCCTTGGGATAAATAGACGTGACAATCTTACTCTCTTCAAAAATAGGATCGTCTGCAAAATAGGTTTTCATGTAAAGCGGAAACAAAGATGTAAACCAGCCATGAAGATGGATGATGTCAGGAGACCAATTTAATTTTTTCACCGTCTCAATAACCCCTTTGGTGAAGAAAATCATGCGTTCGTCATTGTCAGGGAATAAATTTCCCTCTTTGTCTTTCAGCATGTCTTTTCGCTTAAAGTACTCTTCGTTGTCAATGAAATAAACTTGCATTCTTTCTTTAGGGATAGAGGCAACCTTGATGATCAGCGGCATGTCCATATCATTGATGACCAAATTCATCCCAGAAAGACGAATAACTTCGTGCAATTGGTGTCTTCGCTCATTGATCAGACCATATCTTGGCATAAAAATGCGGGTCTGACCTCCAGCATCGTTGATCGATTTTGGTATTTGAAATGCATTAACGGACTGCTCTGTTTGAGGCAAGTATGGTGTTACCTCGGATGATATTACTAGGACTTTTTTATTTTGCATAAATCGGTATTTAACCCTCCCGAATTGAAAAGTCTAGCAAAATTACAAAAATTCTTCCTATCTATTGAAAAAACAGTACTTTTAGCCTGTTAATGTTTTGCTAAATGAAGGTATTCAAAGTGCATCGAGATGTTCATGATGCTCTAAAGGAAGAAGAATTCAAAACGATAGGTTTGGTTCCCACTATGGGCGCTTTACACGAAGGACATCTAAGTCTAATTCGACAATCTGTTTCGGAAAACCAGCTTACTATCGTCAGTATATTCGTTAATCCCACGCAATTTGATGAACTTCAAGATCTTGAAAACTACCCCAAGACGCTAGCGTCAGACCTCAACAAACTCAAAAAAATACCCGGAAGCGTTTGGGCCTATACACCAAGTCCCTCCGACCTCTATCAAGACAATATAAAGGCCCAAAAATATGATCTTGGCCCCCTAGAAAATTGCATGGAAGGGGCGTCTAGAGAAGGGCATTTCCAAGGGGTGGCTACAGTAGTAGATAAGCTACTAACCCTCTTTTCTCCCACCCGAGCCTATTTTGGGGAAAAAGACTTCCAACAATTAAAAATCATTCGTCGTATGGTACAATTACGGCAACTTAACGTAACGATTGTGGATTGTCCTATTTGTAGAGAAGACGACGGATTGGCCATGAGTTCGCGGAATGCTAGGCTAAGCCCAAAGGAACGCAAATTGGCCCCTGTGATTTACCACACCATGCTAAAGGCCAAAGCCATGAAAGAAAAGCATACGCCAACTGAAATAATGGCTTGGACAGAAGATACGTTTAAAGAATTTCCTGAGCTTACACTAGACTACTTTTCCATCGTAAATCAAGAAAACTTGGAAACCATCGAAGTATTTAACGAACAAATTAATGCACGAGCCTTTATTGCAGTGAAATTGGGAGACGTTCGATTGATAGACAACCTTAAATTTTAATATCTTTGCCCAATGCATATTGAAGTACTAAAATCTAAAATTCACAGAGTAACCGTTACCGGTGCTGATTTGAATTATATCGGCAGTATAACCATTGACAAAAGTTTAATGGACGCTGCTGCCTTGATTGCTGGAGAAAAAGTACAGATTGTCAATATCAATAATGGAGAGCGCCTAGAAACCTACGTCATTGAAGGCAAAGAAAATTCAGGAGAAATTACCTTGAATGGCCCTGCCGCAAGAAAAGTGCAAAAAGGGGATGTCATCATTATTATCAGCTACTGCAGTCTCCCCGTAGAAGAGGCCAAAACGCTTCAACCCAAATTAGTATTTCCGAATGAGTCAACCAACTTACTGCAATAAGTTGTGGCGGGAGTATCATTTTCTAAAATTCTAAAAACCCTAATCCCGCTAGCCGTTGGCGTACTCTTTATTTATCTTTCGGTAGCCAATACTACCGCAGAGGACAGACAAACCATTTACAATTCGATAAAAGCCGCAGACTATTCGTATATATTCCTGTCCTTGATCATGGGACTTCTCAGTCATTTTTCTCGAGCCTACCGTTGGAATTTTATGTTGCATCCTATGGGCTATCGTCCGCGATTGATCAATAATGTTTTGGCTATTTTCATTACCTACATTGCCAATTTGGGGGTGCCAAGGTCTGGAGAACTCTTTCGGGCAACCGTAATGCAGACGTATGAGAAAATCCCTTTCGAAAAAAGTTTTGGGACCATTATCGCAGAACGTTCTGTGGATCTGATCATGTTACTGCTGACCCTTTGTGTCGCTTTTCTGCTTGAGTTTGATTTAATCTTTTCTTTCCTAAAAGAAAAACGCTTTGACCCGTGGACCTTGCTACTGTTGATGGCTACAGTTGTCGCGGTATTTGTTATTGTCAGTCGCTGGTTACCAAAAAGTAATGCCGCTTGGGCCAAAAAAATAATTGGTCTTTTTCAAGGGCTTAAAGAAGGCTTTCTTACCCTGGTAAACATGGAAAAAAAATGGGCTTACCTTGGGCATACATTCTTTATCTGGGCAATGTACATTTTGATGTTTTACGTTATAAAATTTTCTTTACCCGAAACCCAGGGCCTTCCTTTCGAAGCACTTTTGATCGGCTTTATTGTTGGCGCCTTGGCCATTTCGGCAACCAATGGCGGGATTGGTATTTACCCGCTTTCGGTTTCTTTGGTTTTGGTGTATTACGGAATCAGTAACGAGTCTAGTCTAGCCTTCGGTTGGATCATGTGGACGGCACAAACGGTGATGGTCATCCTTTTTGGAAGTATCTCTTTCTTTTTACTTCCCTTGGTAAACCGTAAAAAGTAGTTCTAATTTCTTTTTTTGGGATTCAAAACTTGCCTATTTTTAACCTATGAGCAAAGTAAAAACTACCTACTTCTGTCAAAATTGTGGAGCACAGCATGCCCAATGGCAAGGCCAATGTAACAGCTGTAAAGCCTGGAACACCCTTACGGAGGAAATCATTGAAAAAAACCAACAAAAAGGATGGCAAACCCCCTCATCCTCTACTCAAAGTAGTAACGTTCCCGAACCCATTCAGCAAATTGTTACCGAAAATGAAATCCGGCGCTCTACCCACGACCATGAATTGGATCGGGTTTTGGGCGGTGGACTTGTTCCGGGCAGTGTCACGCTTTTAGGAGGGGAACCGGGAATTGGAAAATCTACTTTACTGCTCCAAATCTCTCTGCAAATAAAAGGGAAGGTGCTTTATGTTTCTGGCGAAGAAAGTCAACGCCAAATTAAGCTTCGGGCCGATCGTATTGCTACAGAGAATCCTGATTGTTATGTTTTATGCGAAATTCAAACCCAAAAGATTTTTCAGCAAATCAAAAGCTTAGCCCCAGAGGTGGTCATTATTGATTCTATACAAACCCTGCAAACGCAATACATAGATAGTAGCCCGGGGAGTGTTTCGCAAATCAAAGAATGTACTGCAGAACTGATCCAATTTGCGAAAAAAACCCATACCCCGGTTATTTTGGTCGGGCACATCACCAAAGAAGGCGCCATTGCAGGCCCGAAAGTTTTGGAACATATGGTCGATACGGTCTTGCATTTTGAGGGCGATAGAAATCATATTTACAGGATCTTACGGGCTCAAAAAAACCGTTTCGGATCAACCGCAGAAATTGGTATTTATGAAATGATTGCCCGTGGGCTTCGGGGAGTGGCCAACCCCAGTCAGTTGCTCATCTCACAACATGAAGTCCCCATGAGTGGTCATGCCATTGCTTGTACCGTAGAAGGCATTCGGCCGTTGCTTATAGAAGTACAAGCCTTGGTGAGCAGTGCTGTTTATGGCACCCCACAACGGAGTTCAACTGGGTTTAATGCTAAACGCCTCAATATGCTCCTCGCTGTTTTAGAAAAAAGAGCCGGATTTCAATTGGGAGGGAAAGACGTATTCTTAAACATTACGGGAGGAATTAGCAGTGAAGACCCCGCCTTAGATTTGGCCGTAGTCGCAGCAATTCTTTCTAGCTATCACGATATTGCACTGCCCAAAAACTGCTGTTTTGCTGCTGAAATTGGATTGTCGGGAGAGTTGCGTCCCATCCCCAAAATCGAGCAACGCATAAATGAAGCCGCCAAACTTGGGTTTGAAACGCTTTTGACCGCTCCTCAAAAGAAAATTGCGGCAGAAGAACAGCTCAGTGTGGCTAAATTTTCTAAAATTGAAGAGGTCCTCCGATATTTATTTTCCTAAAATTGTCTAACTTTCAGTAAAATCCCATTACTGATGAAAAAAGTCATTGATCAATTTCTAGCCCAAGTCCGTCAAAAAAATCAGCACGAACCTGAGTTTATGCAAGCCGTTACCGAGGTTGCTGAAGCAGTGATTCCCTACATTGTAAAGCACGATATTTACTACGGTCAAAATATTTTGTTGCGTATGGTAGAACCCGAACGGGTGGTTTCCTTTCGCGTCGCTTGGATCGATGATCAAGAAGAAATTCAAGTCAACCGTGGATATCGTATTGAGATGAATTCGGCGATTGGACCCTACAAAGGAGGACTTCGTTTTCATCCTAGTGTCAATTTAAGTGTATTGAAGTTTTTGGCCTTTGAGCAAGTCTTTAAAAATAGCCTTACTACACTTCCTATGGGGGGTGGAAAAGGAGGTTCGGATTTTGATCCCAAGGGGAAAACAGATACTGAAGTAATGCGCTTTTGTCAAAGCTTTATGACCGAACTTTACCGGCATATAGGCCCCAACCGTGACATCCCAGCGGGAGATATTGGAGTAGGTAGTCGTGAAATTGGCTATATGTTTGGGCAATACAAAAGATTAAAAAATGAGTTTACAGGAGTCTTGACAGGAAAAGGGGTCAGCTGGGGAGGTTCCTTGATTCGACCAGAAGCTACGGGCTATGGGGTGGTTTACTTTGCCGAAAAAATGTTGGAAGAAAAGCAAGATTCCTTTGCCCAAAAAACGGTCGTCATCTCGGGCTCTGGTAATGTTGCCCAGTATGCGGCAGAAAAAGTAATTCAACTAGGCGGAAAGGTTGTAACCCTTTCAGATTCTTCTGGATATATACACGATGCTGAGGGTATTGATACAGAAAAGCTACAACACATCATGCAGCTCAAAAATGTTGAACGTGCCCGCATAAATAAATACCTTGAAAAGTATCCAAAAGCTACTTTTCATGCCGGGAAAACCCCGTGGGAAGTCCCTTGTGATGTTGCGCTCCCTTGCGCCACCCAAAATGAATTGCATGAAAGTGATGCTAAAATGCTTATACAAAACGGTTGTCTATGTGTATGTGAAGGAGCCAATATGCCCTCCACTCCAGAAGCCATTCATCAGTTTGTACAACATAAAATCCTCTTTGCCCCCGGAAAAGCCTCTAATGCGGGAGGAGTTGCTGTTTCTGGTCTAGAAATGGCACAAAACTCGCTTCGCTACAGTTGGACCCGTGAGGAAGTAGACAATCGACTGAAGAATATTATGGCAGAAATCCATAGTTCTTGTATGACCCACGGAAAAGAGGGAGACTACATCAACTATGTTAAAGGAGCCAATATTGCAGGATTTGTAAAAGTAGCCGATGCAATGTTGGCGCAAGGTGTGGTGTAAATGCTCAAAACAAAAGCCATTGTGCTGCATAGCATCAAGTACAATGACAGTAGCTTGATTACCCACTGCTATACCGAACAACTTGGACGGCAATCTTTTCTTTTAAAAGGCATTTTATCTGCAAAAAAAGGAATGCTCAGAAAAGCGTATTTCCAACCCTTAAATCAGTTGGAAATTGTTTTTCAACCTAAAAACAATGGTGGGCTGCAATTTCTTAAAGAGGTCAAGGTTATTCATCCTTATCAAAGTATCCCGTTAAGAATTGAAAAAAACGCTATTGTCATTTTTATCGCCGAGGTTTTAAAAAAAGTTTTACAAGAAGAAGAGGCCAATATTCCCTTATATCAATTCCTGGAATCTTCGCTTATTTGGTTGGATTTGCACGACGAAGCGCAGAATTTTCACCTTCTTTTCTTACTGAAAATCAGCAAGTTTCTAGGTTTTTATCCCAATGACGAAAACCTATCACTCCCTTATTTTGATTTAGTTACGGGCTGCTTTACCGCCATGCCCCCGATAAAGGGAAGCATAGAAGGCCTACAAGTAACACAATTAAAAAGCCTTTTGGGCATGAATTTTGGTGAAATAAATTCGCTTAAACTAAACCGAAATTCAAGAAGTGATTTACTTCAAACATTGCTGCGTTATTTTGAAATGCATTTGCAGGGGTTTCGCCCTCCAAAATCGCTTCCAATACTCAATGCTATTTTTGAAAATTAGATTTTCTTTACTTCTGTGCATACTCTCTCTCGCTGTGGGAGTAAGTCAACAAATTGAAGTTCGCGATGCCTTCTCTCAAAAGGCACTGCCTAATGTTGCTGTGGTCAATCAAAACAATAGCCGCTATACCGCTACAAACGAAAATGGCACATTTGATTTGGAGACATTCACAGAAGAAGATACCCTTCACTTCCATCATATGGGATATGAAAATAAACTACTCCCATTTTCAGCCGTAAAAAATGAACCTATTGTTTCCCTAAATTTTTCGGAAAAAAAATTATCAGAAATCATCCTTTCGGTTGCCAGAACCGCTTCAAAATCAAAGAAGATTGCCGAAAAGGTAAGCATCATAGGCAAGAATGAAATTATTGAACAACAGCCCAATACAGGAGCAGAATTGTTGGCACTTGCCCCGGGAGTGCGCATTCAAAAGTCTCAAGGGGGTGGGGGAAGTCCGGTCTTAAGAGGATTTGAAGCCAATAGGGTGCTATTGGTTGTAGACGGCATTCGAATGAACAATGCCATTTATCGTAGCGGACACTTGCAAAATGCAATCACCATAGACCCCAATACGATAGAGCGTGTAGAAATTGTTTACGGATCTTCTTCTGTAGGCTATGGATCTGATGCGCTTGGTGGCGTGGTACATTATTTTACCGCCTCTCCGAAAATAAATAACCCGCAAAAGAGTAAAATCAATCTGCGGTCCTCTTATCAATCTGCTTATAACGCCTATGTACAAAATATTTCTTCTGAATTGAGTTTTAAAAATTGGGGTAGCTATACCAGTTTAAGTCATTCACGTTTTGGAGATTTAAGGATGGGAAAAAATCGTTCGCATGGCTATGAAACTTGGGGGCTCGTACCACAATATTCCCAAAATACAGCTACCCGTTATTTTGAAAACTCTAGCCAGAATACAGACCCAAATCTCCAAAAAAATATAGGTTATGATCAGTGGGATTTTATGCAAAAATTTCTCCTAAATCTCCCAAAAGAAAAACAATTGGGCATCAATTTTCAATTTTCAAAATCCAGTGACATCCCCCGCTTTGACAAACTCAATGAGCTACTCCCTCCTGGGACATTAAAATTTGCCGAATGGAGATACGGTCCACAATTACGGGTATTGTTTTCGCCACAGCTAAAACTTTTTCCCAAGAAAAAATGGCTCTATAAAGGAAATATCATTGCAGGTGTTCAGTATGTTGAAGAATCGAGAATCGAACGAAAATTCGGCAGCCTGTCGCGTAAAACACAAAATGAAAATGTTAATGTGCTGAGCCTTAACGGGGATTTTGAAAGCGCAAAAACCCCAAAAGGAAGCCTAAGTTATGGTTTTGAATGGCTCTTCAATACCATCACTTCAACGGCCTTTGAGCAAGATCTGATCGTCAACGGAAATACAATAGTAGGCCTTACGCCTAAAGAAAATATTGCTACCCGCTACCCGAGTGAGAAAGGACAGTATAGCTCTGGCGCATTATATGGCAATTACCGCTGGGACATTAACCCAAAAACGACTTTATCCTTTGGCGGCCGATATACCGCAACCCAATTGATTGCCCGCTGGGACAATAGGATAATGATAGACCCCAGTCTTCGCGATGTAAATGTCAACAACAATGCCCTAACAGGAAGCTTTTCCGTTACCTACCGTCCGCTGCCCAAATGGCAATTGAACTTCTTGGTGTCTAGCGGATTCCGCTCACCAAATATTGACGATCTCGGAAAAATTAGGGAGAATAAGGGAATCTTATTGTTGCCCAATACCTCCTTAAAACCAGAATATGTTTACAATCTAGATGTTGGTGTTCTGTTTCAATCGCAAGATAAAAAACTGGCAATGGCCCTTAGGGGATACAATTCTTCTTTAATTGATTATATCGGAAGAGCGCCCTATTTAGTCCGTCTAGACAGCAGTACTACTGCTGCAGAAACATTGATGTTTTTTAATGAAGAAGTAACCACGCAAGCCAACACAAACCTAGGAAATGCGCGTATTTACGGGGCCTCATTTGAAGGGAAATGGAAGATGACGCCTAGCTTGAGTTCTCTCATTGATTTTACCTATACCGCCGCCCAAGAAAATGCGATCATTGGTCCCCTGCCTTCGATCTTACCTTATTTTGGAACGTTGGGACTACACTACACTAAAGAAAAATATACAGCCCGGTTAAATTACCGATACAGCAGCAGCAAAGCCGCTGATGAATTTAGTTTGGGAGGAGAAGATGGCCTGGAAGAAACCCCTGTCGTAATCGGTCCCGGAGATGCACCCGTTTTTACAGGATTGCCTTCATGGGGGGTGTTGGACTTAACCAGCAGTTTAGAACTAAACCAAAAAATAAAGCTAAACATTGGGCTTGAAAATCTTTTTGATACGCATTACCGTGCGTTTGCTTCTGGAATTTCTTCTGCCGGGCGTAGCCTTAACCTCGGGTTGAATATGGAACTCTAAGAGTTTAGACAAAAACGGGTAAACAAAAATTCCTGTTGCGTATGGAAAGGGGTGGTATGAATTTCTCGTTCCGAACCTAGCACCTTAAAATAGGGAGAAAAAATACGTTCTATTTCTTGTTCGTCATATTGTTTTACCGGAATTCCACTGCACTTTTTGGGTCCATTTGGCGAAAAAGTACCCAATACCATTTCTCCTTTGGGAGATAATAAATGGGCTGCTTTTTTTACATAAGCTTTAGTCTCATCTGCTGTGGTTAAGAAATGAAAAACCGCACGATCAAACCAAAAATCGAAAACTTTATCGGAAGAAAAAGCCAAAATATCACTGACGATCCAGTTAATTTTTGACGCCCTGGCCCCGTGCCTTTGCTGGGCTCTAGAAATGGCAACGGAAGAGAGGTCTAATACGCTAACATCTGTGTATCCTTGGTCTAAAAGATGGTCTGCAAAAAATCCATCTCCCCCACCAACATCCAAAATACGGGCATTTTTTGAGTGGCCTCCTGCAGCTAAAAACCGAATCGCTGAGCTTGGTGTTTTTTGATACCAGCTAAACTCCTCCAGAGCTTTTGTTGAGTATATTTTTTCCCAATGCGCTTTTTTATCAAAGGTATTCATGCTACGCCTTTTGGGATTAATATATTTTTGATTGGAGTCTTTCTTTTAGTCCGCTGTTCCATTCTGACTTTAAAATACTGAGCACGACACTATCTCTTCTCCCCTTAGGAGCTTGACAATTGTTTCTTAGTAATCCTTCCAAAGTACAGCCCATTTCTTTCATAGAAGTTATGCTCTTTTCGTTACGTGCGTCTGCTCTAAACTCTACCCGTTCTACTCCCAAATCATCAAAGGCATAAGAAAGCAATAGCCACTTACAATTCCGGTTCAATCCCGTCCGCTGAAATGCCTTCCCATACCAGGTATAGCCTAAAGAAAGGGTATTATGGGTGGGATTAATGTCATAAAAACGGCTGCTCCCGGCTGCTTTTCCTTTGCTCTTATCGAACACAATAAAAGGGTAGGTATGGGCATCTTCTCTTCCCTTGAGGGCCTGGGCTATATAATTTTTCATGTTCTCTTTTCCAGCAGCAGGCGAGATGGAATAGGTCCATAAATTAGGTTCATTTAGCGCAAAGGGAAGCAACAGAGGCAAATCCTCTATCCGAAGTGGCCGTAAAAGAACACGTTCATTTTCAAGGGTTAAGGTAGAAGAAAAATCAATCATAAACTTTACGCGTTCTAGTAGTTATTCATACGAAAATGTATAAAATTCATTAATTTCGCAACTTTATTATACACCTTATGGGTTTTAAAGAACACAAGCAGTTAAATCTTCCGTCCACAGCCAAGGAAATTCTTGACTTTTGGAAAGAAGAAGGCATTTTTGAAAAAAGTATCGATACCCGTGAAGGACAGCCGCCTTTTGTCTTTTATGAAGGGCCTCCGTCTGCCAACGGGATGCCCGGAATTCACCACGTTATGGCGCGCTCGATCAAAGATATCTTTTGCCGTTACAAAACACAAAAAGGCTATCAGGTAAAACGAAAAGCCGGCTGGGATACCCACGGACTTCCTGTAGAACTCGGTGTAGAAAAAGAATTGGGCATCACCAAAGATGAAATTGGAAAAAGCATAAGCATAGACCAATACAACCAGGCCTGCCAAAAAGCGGTTATGCGCTACACCGATGTGTGGAGTAAATTGACTGAAGAAATGGGGTATTGGGTAGATATGGATGATCCTTATATTACCTACACTTCAAAATACATTGAAAGTGTTTGGTGGTTATTACAACAGATCTATGATAAAGGCTTAATATACAAGGGCTATACCATACAACCCTATTCTCCTAAAGCAGGAACTGGACTTAGCTCGCATGAATTAAACCAACCCGGAACCTACCAAGATGTCACAGATACTACCGTAACAGCGCAGTTTAAAACCCTTGAAAACAGCCTGCCCCAAGCCTTAAAATCAGACGAACCGCTGTACATATTAGCCTGGACGACTACCCCTTGGACCCTTCCGTCCAATACCGCCTTGACGGTAGGAAAAAACATCGATTATGTCGTCATTAAAACCTATAACCAATACACACATCTTCCCATAAGAGTGCTATTGGCCAAGGCATTGGTCGGCAAACAATTTGCCGGAAAATATACTCCTGTAACACAAGCTGAAGAGCTAACCTATCAGCAGGGAGACAAGAAAATTCCTTACATGATTTTGCAAGAAATCAAAGGAGAAGAATTGGTCGGAATACGTTATGAACAATTATGGAGTGGTGCTCCGCTACCCTTAGAAAATCCAGAAAATGCCTTCCGTGTCATTTCAGGAGACTTTGTCACTACTGAAGACGGAACAGGAATTGTACATACTGCCCCTACTTTTGGCGCAGACGATGCACAGGTAGCCAAAGAAGCGCAACCGCCTGTACCCCCGCTACTCGTAAAAGATCAGCATGACAATGCCGTTCCTTTGGTTGACTTACAGGGGAAATTTGTGGCTTCGCTCCCCGAAATTGGCGGAAAGTATGTCAAGAATGCTTACTACCCTGAAGGAGAGGCTCCCGAAAAATCTGTTGATGTAGAAATCGCCATCCGATTGAAAGAGGAAAACAAAGCCTTTAAGGTTGAAAAATATGTACACTCATACCCCAATTGTTGGCGAACAGATAAACCTGTTCTCTACTATCCTTTAGACTCGTGGTTTATTAAAGTTTCAGAAAAAAGAGAACGTCTTGTTAGCTTAAATCAGGAAATCAACTGGAAACCCAAATCTACAGGAGAAGGACGCTTCGGGAATTGGCTTGCCAATGCCAATGACTGGAACCTATCGCGTTCTCGTTTTTGGGGCATTCCACTTCCTATTTGGCGAACAGAAGAAGGAGACGAAACCCGAATTATTGGATCTATTGAAGAATTAAAAGAAGCGATTGAAGCCTCTATAGCTGCCGGGCATATGACAGAAAATCCGCTTCAAGATTTTGTGGTTGGCGACTTTTCTGATAAAAATTATGAGGGGGTTGACCTCCATAAAAATAAGGTTGACCCTATAGTATTGACCTCTGCTAAAGGAAAGCCTATGCACAGAGAAGCTGACCTAATTGATGTTTGGTTTGACTCTGGAGCAATGCCCTATGCGCAATGGCACTATCCTTTTGAAAATAAGGATAAAATAGACCAGGGCACCTCTTTCCCTGCCGATTATATTGCCGAAGGAGTAGACCAAACGCGAGGATGGTTCTATACCCTACACGCCATAGCCGGTTTAGTCTTTGACTCCATTGCTTATAAGAATGTAGTCTCAAACGGACTGGTTCTGGACAAAAACGGTCAGAAAATGTCCAAGCGCCTTGGCAATGCTGTCGATCCCTTTGAAACCCTAGATCAGTATGGGGCAGATGCCACACGGTGGTACATGATTTCCAATGCCAATCCTTGGGACAATCTAAAATTCGATTTAGAAGGTATTGGTGAGGTTTCTCGAAAGTTTTTTGGAACCCTACACAATACCTATTCTTTCTTTAGCCTTTATGCCAATATTGATGGTTTTGTCTTTAAAGAAGAGGAAATTCCTGTTGCCAATCGCTCAGAAATGGATCAATGGATTCTATCGGAATTAAACCGTCTGATTGAAACGGTAGATAAGGCCTATAACGAATACGAACCGACCAAAGCAGCCCGAGCAATTTCTGAATTTGTTCAAGAAATACTGAGCAACTGGTATGTGCGTTTATCGCGAAGAAGGTTTTGGAAAGGAGACTACCAAGAAGATAAAATAGCCGCCTATCAAACTCTTTTTGAATGCCTATTGTCTACGGCAAAATTAATGGCGCCCATAGCACCCTTTTATGCCGACCAACTCTACCGAGATTTGTGTACTGCTACTGGGGTAGAATCGTTTGAATCTGTTCACCTGGCGAATTTCCCTGTCCCAAAGAGCGCCCTAAGACAGCCCGAACTGGAAGACCAAATGCAAAAAGCTAGAACCATTGCTTCCCTAGCCTTGTCTTTGCGTAAAAAAGAACAAATCAAAGTAAGACAACCTTTGCAAAAAATCATGATCCCTGTGCGTAATGCTGCAGAAAAAACAGCGATTGAAAAGGTGCAGGATCTTATTTTATCTGAACTAAATGTCAAAGAACTAGAGCTGCTGGATGATGCGAGTGACATTTTGGTAAAAGAAATCAAACCCAACTTTAAAACCCTTGGGCCCCGTTTTGGAAAAAACATGAAAGCCGTAGTGGGCCATATTCATCAGCTAGAGGATGAACAAATAAAAACCTTGGAAAATGAGGCTTCGGTGACTCTTGACCTCGACGGAGAAACGGTCGAACTTCTCCCTACAGATGTCATTATTCAATCGAAAGATATAGAAGGTTGGTTAGTGGCTAACGGCAATGGGCTTACCGTGGCTTTGGATATACAAATCAGTCCAGAATTAAAAGAAGAAGGTCTGGCCCGAGAGTTTATCAATCGTATTCAAAATCTTAGAAAAGATGCCGGCTTCGAAGTGACCGATAAAATTATCCTAACCTATAAAAGCAACGATATTTTAGAAAAAGTACTTCAAAATTTCGGAGAATATATTAAATTGGAAACCTTAAGCGAAGAAATTAAACGTGCTGATGGATCAAATCCAGAAGCAACCTTCGTCGAGTTTGACGGAATAGAAACCGAAATATTACTTAAAAAATCGTAAGATGGGAGCTGTTAAAAAAAACCGATATTCCGATAAGGATTTGGAAGAGTTCAGATTACTTATCGAAGAAAAAATTGAAAAGGCAAACGAAGATTTAGCGCTGCTAAAAAGTTCCTACATGAATGATGGGAACAATGGTACAGAAGATACTTCGCCAACATTTAAGGCTTTTGAAGAGGGTTCAGAAACCATGTCAAAAGAAGCCAACACCCAATTGGCCTTAAGACAAGAAAAATTTATTCGTGATCTAAAAAGTGCCTTAATCCGGATAGAAAACAAAACCTATGGTGTATGTCGAGTAACAGGCAATCTTATTCAAAAGCAGCGTCTGCTGCTCGTACCGCATGCTACCTTGAGCATAGAAGCCAAAAACATGCAGAAATAAAAAGCAGCGTCTTTTGGCTTGCTTGTTTTATCAGCTTCACCTTATCTGGGCAAAACATCCAATGGGAAAATTGGGACACCACAGCATTCTCCCAGCTCGAATTCCATTTCCCTTACGCAAGTAAAGTTTCCATTACTACCTCATCCGAGCCGTCTATCCGCATACGCTACCGTGCAGAAGGAGAATATCAAAACGATTTTCTACTTCAAAAAAAGAGAGAGGGCAAACGCCTGATTGTCAAAGAAATTCCTGCACCCCAAAAAGCTTTTTATAATGATAAACTCAGTGCGCATAAAGTCGTAGCAACACAAGTAGAATTGGTTCTCCCGGAATCACTCGCCCTTCAATTATATGTTCAGGAAGCCATGCTTTTTTGGGAGGGAAATCATCCTAAAATTGCACTAGAACTGACACGAGGCAAAGCTGTAATCAAAGCAGAACACTTACAAGGCAAGATAAGAACATCGCAAGCCGATGTGTTTTTATATGGACTTGAGGGAGGAGTAGAAATCAAGTGTGGCAGTGGACGGTGTACCAACTATCATACAAGAGACCAAAGCAAGTTGCTAGAAATAAACAGTCGTCAAGGAGACATCGTATTGAATCCAAGTTAAAATAATTACTTTTGCCCCATGAAAAGATTTTTTCCTGTCTTGAATACCCGAAATGCAATTGTCTTGATCCTCATTATTTTGATGATCGATCAAGCTTCAAAAATATACATCAAACTCCATTATCCGCTATCGGTATATGGCCAAGCAGCCATTTTGGATTGGGGGTTTTTCAAAATCCTCTTTATTGAAAATAAAGGAATGGCCTGGGGGACCAAGTTCAATGATCTTTTACCTTTCATTAGTGAAGAGGTGGCAAAACTTTTATTGACCCTTTTCCGTATAGTAGCCATCGGATTTTTAGGCTTTTGGCTAAGAGGTATTCTGCGTTCGTCCTCGCCTTATCTCCTACGTCTAGCGCTCTGTTTTATTTTTGCCGGGGCCATAGGAAACTTGATCGATTCTATTTTCTACGGACTTTTGTTTTCGCATAGCTATGGACAGGTGGCTCAATTTTTACCCGACGAAGGCTATGCCGGCCTATTTTACGGTCATGTCGTCGATATGCTGCAATTCCCTCTCGTGTCTTGGGTGTGGCCCAATTGGGTTCCTGGAATTGGAGGTCAAAGCTATACTTTTTTTGAATATGTATTTAATGTCGCCGATAGCGCCATTTCTATTGGGGTAGGGATTTTATTGTTTTTCAACAAAAAGATCTTTGGTCAAAAAGAGTAAATTTTCTCTGGGGTAACGACGTAATCTAAACCTACGTCCGTAGTTTCTGTTGGTAAAAGTTCTTCGTGTGCTTTAAAAAAAGACAGGCCTACTTTGACCACATCGCTTTTACACCCTGCTAAAAACCGATCATAATATCCTTTCCCATACCCTATTCTGTTGCCCTTTCGGTCAAAGGCCAGCAAAGGGACAAAAACCACCTCAATTTGATGAGGCTGTATTGCTATTCCTTTTTGCGGTTCAGGAATCCCTAAGGCATTGTTTCGTATTGGGGTTTGATCCGTTAATAGAAAATGAGACAATTGCCCGTCTTCTTCCATTTTGGGGACGATCACATCTTTATCACGCCCTTGAAGGAGGGTCAATAAGGGTTCGGTATCTACTTCTTTATGATGGGCAATGGGTAAAAAAAGATGAAAGTTACTGTAGGACCATAGGGGAAGTTTTTGACAAGCATTCGCAATCTGCAGGCTTCCCTGTTCGCATGCCTCTACCGAGAGGGCGTTGCGTTTTTCTTTATAAAGTTTTCGCAGGGTAGATTTGTCCATTGTTGTCTCTTGTAGAGACAAAGAAAAGCATTATTTTCGTTTTATAACCATCTTGTACTGTGGCAGACAACGCACTTTCTTTACAATTGAAAACCCTTCCCGATAGCCCGGGGGTATATCAATATTATGATGCCAAAGACAGCGTCATTTACGTAGGAAAAGCCAAAAACATAAAAAAAAGGGTAAACTCGTATTTTACCAAAACCCATGACAACAACCGCACCCGCTTGTTGGTCAAAAATATCGTTCGAGTAGAACCCATCGTGGTAGAAACAGAGATGGATGCGCTTCTTTTAGAAAACAACCTGATCAAAAAATATCAGCCCCGGTATAATGTTTTACTGAAAGACGATAAATCCTATCCGTGGATTTGCATCAAAAAAGAACGTTTTCCAAGGGTGTTTTACACCCGAAAGCTCATCAAAGACGGTTCTGAATATTTTGGTCCATACACCAATATGAAAACCGTACGCACCCTCTTGGACCTCATCAAAGGCTTGTATCCCCTACGGACGTGTAAATACGATTTGTCGGCAAAAAAAATTGAGGAAAACAAGTACAAGGTCTGCCTAGAATATCATTTGGGAAATTGTTTAGCCCCCTGTGAAAATAAAATTTCGGAAGAGAGCTATACCGAAAACATCAAAGCCATTCGCAATATCATCAAAGGGAATTTTAAAGAATCGCTTCAGCAATTTCGAGCTCAGATGCAAGAACACGCGGCCAATATGGAATTTGAAGCGGCACAAAAAATTAAAGACAAACTCGATATTCTAGAAAATTACAAGGCTAAATCGACCATAGTAAATCCAAAAATTAGCAATGTTGATGTTTTTTCTGTTTTGTCTGATGAGTCGTATGGTTACGTAAACTTCTTGCAGCTCTCTTATGGGTCAATCATCCGATCGCATACCATTGAAATCAAGAAAAAATTGAATGAATCAGATGCTGATTTACTCTCTTTGGCCATCATCGAAATCCGAAATCGCTTCCACTCCCAATCGCCGGAAGTCTATCTGCCCTTCCCACTAGATTTAGGCGAAAAAATAAAAGTGACCGTGCCTCAATTGGGCGATAAAAAACATTTGGTAGACTTGTCTATGCGCAATGCCAAATACTTCCGCATGGAACGTTTCAAGCAAATGCAAATTGTAGACCCTGACCGGCATACCACTAGACTGATGTCACAAATGAAGACCGATCTTCGTTTGTCAGAAGAGCCGCGTCATATCGAGTGTTTTGACAACTCTAACTTACAAGGATCCAACCCTGTAGCGGCCTGTGTGGTGTTTAGGGATGGAAAACCTTATAAAAAAGACTATCGTCACTACAATATCAAAACCGTGGTAGGACCAGATGATTTTGCCTCTATGGAAGAGGTGGTTTACCGACGGTACAAACGCCTTTTGGACGAAGACGCCTCTCTTCCCCAACTCATCATTATTGATGGAGGAAAAGGGCAACTTTCCTCTGCCATAAAAAGTTTAGAGCAATTGAACCTGCGCGGGAAAATTGCAATTGTAGGTATTGCTAAACGGTTAGAAGAAATTTATTTCCCCGAAGACCCTATTCCGCTTTACTTGGATAAAAAATCAGAAAGTCTAAAAATCATACAACACCTCAGAAATGAAGCGCACCGCTTTGGGATTACCTTTCATCGCAACAAACGAAGCAAAGGCGCCATCACCTCTGGTCTAGACAAGATCAAAGGGGTGGGGCCCAAAACCAAAGAACTGCTCATGAAAGAGTTCAAGTCGTTTAAACGCATCAAAGCCGCGACCAAAGAAGATCTTATACGTGTCTTGGGCGAGAATAAAGGACGTAGCCTGCATCAGCAGCTTCAGAAATAACAGTTTTTTAAGAGAAAAGATTTGGATAGGCTTTTTCTGGGTTTTATTTTACACCTATGAATCTACGTCTTTTGTTTTTCCTATTCTACTGTTTTGGGATATCCTTACAGGCTCAAGAAAGTGTAGCCTATGCCCCGCTAGAAAAATCGAATGACGCTTTTGATGTAGGCGAATGGTTTGAATTCAGAATTCATTACGGCATCTTTAATGCCAGTTTTGCTACGCTAGAAGTCCGTGCGGATACAATAAACCAAACCCCCGTTTTTCATGCCAAGGGCTATGGTACGACCACAGGTCTAGCGCGTTGGTTTTTTAAAGTAGAAGATCATTACGACACCTATTTTAGAAAAGATACCGGACTTCCTATGTTCTTTAAACGCGATATCAATGAAGGTGGATATACCAAAAATGTAGAAATTCGGTTTGATCATGAAAAAGGATCTGCCTTAGTAAATAACCTAAAAAAGAAGCGAAAAGAAAGTTTTGAAATTCGTGAAAATTCTCAGGACCTCATCTCGGTATTTTACTATTTAAGAAACTTCTACAATACCGAGGAGTTGGTTAAAGGAGAAAGCCTTGGCATCAATATGTTTTTTGATCAAGAAAATTACCTCTTCCAACTTAAATTTTTGGGTCGAGAAAATCTCAATACAAAATTTGGCAAAGTCCGTTGTCTAAAATTTAGACCCGTTGTACAAAGTGGACGTGTGTTCAGAGAAGAAGAGAGTGTAACCATCTGGGTCAGCGATGACCCCAATAAGATTCCGATCAAACTTAGAGCAGACCTACGAGTAGGCGCAATTGAATGTGATTTAGAAAATTTTAAACACCTAAAACATCCTTTTGGTCTTGTTTTAGACTAGGGGGTGTTAAGTTTTTTATAAATATCCTCAATATATTCGTCAGACGCAGGAAAGATTCCGAAATTTGCAGAAATTTTTAGACATCAAAACAGTACTTCCCCTCTTACTTCTAATACTCACAACACTCTTCGTGACCTGTTCCGATGCTCCTGAGTCAGCGGCAACAGCAAACGAAACGCCGGTTGCTGTGGTAGAAGAAGAGCCCCAAATCCGTTACGGGATTGACTTCAATAAGTATGATGTTAAAGAACTAAAAATAAAACGCGGAGACACCTTTGGTGCTATTTTGGAAAACAATGGAATAGACTACCCTCAGGTTTTTGAAATCCTTCAGAAAATAAAGGGAAAAGTCAATGTCCGAAAACTCCAAATTGGCAAACCCTACACCCTTTTATTTAGTAAAGATAGCCTCCCCCAACCCAAATATTTTATTTATCATCCTGATGTTCAAGAATACAGCCTAATCGCCCTACAAGACAGTATCTACGGGAAAAAAGTAACCAAAGAAATTAAAATTGTAGAACAACAAGCCACGGGAGTCATTGAAAGCTCGCTTTATGAAACCATGCAAAACAGCGGATACAATAGTTATTTAACCTATTTTTTAGCGGATGTTTATGCCTGGACAATTGACTTTACACGGCTCGATAAAGGCGATCGATTTAAGGTCATCTATACCGAGAAATTTGTTGACGATACCCTCTCTGTGGGTATAGAAAAAATAAAGGCAGCCTACTTTGAGCACCGAAAAAAAGGATTGTATGCCTATGAGTTTGAAACCGACTCCATCAAAGGCATCGTCGATTATTTTGATGAAAATGCAAAAAATTTACGTCGTGCTTTTTTAAAAGCGCCCGTAAAATTTAGCCGCATTTCTTCCCGCTACAACCTCAAGAGAAAAATTGCCTATTACGGACGCGTAAAACCCCATAGAGGTACAGACTATGCAGCCCCGGTAGGCACCCCCATTATGGCTACGGCCAACGGAACTGTCATAGAATCGCGCTACAAAAGAGGCAATGGGAATTATGTAAAAATAAAACACAACAACACCTATGCTACTCAATACCTTCATATGAAACGCCGAAAGGCAAGAGTAGGCCAGTTTGTCAAACAAGGCGATGTCATTGGATGGGTAGGGATGACAGGAAACACCTCCGGCCCCCATGTATGTTATCGTTTTTGGAAAAATGGAAGACAAGTGGATCCGTTTAAACAAAAACTTCCCGAAGCTAAGCCCATATCGAAAAAACTAAAACAACAGTTTTTAACCTACATTGTTCCTTTACAAACGCAACTCAACTGTATGAGCTTTGACGAAGAAATTAATGCAGTTGCAATACACTAGATTATGGCACTTTTAAAAAACATCAATCCAACACAAACAAAAAGCTGGAAAGCACTGCAAGCACAATTTGAACTAGAAAAAGACACCGCTATTATAGATCGATTTAAGCAAAATTCAAATCGTTTTGAAGAATTCTCTATAGAAT
>WTJB01000249.1 GCA_011526335.1 Candidatus Arcticimaribacter sp. | reverse complement strand
AACCACAAAGACAAAGTTATCGCGCCTTACATTGGTAGATATGAGATCGCAGAAGCCAATCCGAAACTATTGGATACCTTGTATGCCAATCTAAGTGAGGAAGTAAAAGCCTCTACTTATGGAAAAGCCTTGAATACTTTTTTACAGGAAAGTAAAACAACTGCAGAAATACCTCCGGAAAACTAAAATCTGCTAAGCTAGTTTCGACAAACGGATAGAAATACCGTTGGCTTTTTCTACCAATTCTGATTGTATTTGTTTAAAATGCGCTTTTGCCGGGGTATCGCCATTGGCTCTAATCTTGGCGATTAGCTCATCAAAAAGTTGAATGGATTCATCAATTAGCGCTTCGCTTTTCTTGATATCGGCCTTGGGGTGAGCAAGCTCCCAAAGATAGATTTCTTCGATCAATGCTCCGATGATGTTGTTGATGTCTTTTTTGAGTTGTTTTCTACTGGCCATGACTAAATATTTAAATATAGATAAAGGTAAACAATTTATTGAAGTGCTTTTAAGGCTCTTAGGATATGACTACTGGGATTTAGGCTGTCGTGTGTATAGGCTACTTTGCCCTCGGCATCGATAACAAAAGTGATGCGTTTGGTATATAATCCAAATAGAATTTTAGGGAGTTTAAAAAGTCGCTGTACTTCTTTTTTGGTATCGGCCAATAAAATAAAAGGCAGTTGGTATTTGTCTGAAAAACGCTGATGACTCTTTACACCGTCCGAGCTTATACCGATAACTTCCGCCCCTAAGGCCAGAAAATCTTCATAACTATCGCGAAAAGAACAGGCTTCTGCAGTACAGCCCGGTGTTTGGTCTTTTGGGTAAAAATAGACGACTGCGGGCTTTTTCCCGATGACCGTATCGCTTTTAAACAATTCTCCCTTTTGGTCTTTCAATTCAAAATAAGGCACGGTATCGCCAACGTTTAAACTCATATAGTATCTGTATAGGTTACAAAATTACGTGGGGTTTCATACAACACCACTTCCAATTCTTGCTCTGGAGTCAATATCTTTTTTAGCTTTTGATGAATGACAACCGAGATGTTTTCTGCTGTAGGAATAAGGTCAGAAAATTCGGGTACCTCAAGGTTTAGGTTTTTGTGATCAAAAGCATCTTCGACCTCACTTTTGATGTGATCTTTCAATACTTTCATGTCCATGACATAGCCCGTATTGGGGTCTATGGGTCCGGTGACACTAACAATCAATTCATAATTATGCCCGTGGAAATGGGGGTTGGCACATTTCCCAAAATGGGCTTCGTTTTCTGCATCACTCCAGTCCTTTCTGTAGAGGCGATGGGCAGCGTTAAAATGGGCCTTTCGGCTAACTTTTACTCGTTTCATAGCTTTTTTTTAAATAAGTGTGTACCCGGTCAAAGATGATTTTAAACCATGCGGTGTACTGTTCGGGTTGTGCGGCAATGTCCGCTGCTAGCTGATTCATATCCATCCATTTCCAATCGGCAACCTCCTCGGGATTGATCACGGGAGCCTCTTCTGTATAGCCTACCATAACATGATCTAACTCATGCTCAGTCAAGCCATTGTCAAAGGGTGCTTTGTAGATAAAATGAAACAATTCTTTTAGCGGGACAACAAAACCCATTTCTTCTTGTAAACGCCGTGCTCCAGCAGCCAAATTACTTTCGCCCTCGCGTTGGTGACTACAACAGGTGTTGGTCCATAAGCCGGGGGAGTGGTACTTGTGTAAGGCTCTTTGCTGTAACATCAACTCGCCTTTGGCGTTAAAAATAAAAACGGAGAACGCCCGGTGAAGTACGGCTTTTTCATGCGCTTCCATTTTTGGCATTAAGCCAATGGGCTCGTCTTGTTCGTTAACAAGGATTACTTTTTCTTCTTTCATGCACATCAAAAGTACCGATAAAAAATCCAAAAACCTATTTTAGC
This sequence comes from Candidatus Arcticimaribacter sp., assembly GCA_011526335.1. Classification (GTDB taxonomy): domain Bacteria; phylum Bacteroidota; class Bacteroidia; order Flavobacteriales; family Flavobacteriaceae; genus Arcticimaribacter. The sequence goes on along the minus strand of WTJB01000249.1, from coordinate 4,691 downwards.
CCTACTCTCCTTCCAAGATATAATGGTATTTTTGACAAATTTTTATTCGCCCATGTTTTTAGACGAAATTGCCAAAAGACGCACCTTTGGAATCATCTCGCACCCCGATGCAGGAAAAACAACCCTCACCGAAAAACTCCTGCTTTTTGGAGGAGCCATACAAGAAGCCGGGGCCGTCAAGTCGAATAAAATAAGAAAAGGGGCGACCAGTGACTTCATGGAAATTGAGCGCCAAAGAGGAATTTCTGTAGCGACCTCTGTCTTGGCCTTTTTGTACAAAGACAAAAAAATAAACATCCTAGATACTCCTGGACACAAAGATTTTGCCGAAGACACCTTCCGTACCCTTACGGCTGTAGACAGTGTTATTGTGGTGATTGACGTCGCCAAAGGGGTAGAAGAACAAACCGAGAAATTGGTGGAGGTTTGCCGTATGCGTAAAATCCCGATGATCGTTTTTATCAATAAGCTTGACCGAGAAGGAAAAGATGCTTTTGACTTAATGGATGAAGTAGAACAAAAATTGGGGCTGAGTGTTACCCCACTGAGCTATCCGATTGGTATGGGCTATGAATTTCAAGGGATTTACAACATCTGGGGAAAAAACGTGCAACTCTTTGACGGAGACCAAAAACAACGGAAAGCCGAACGGATTTCCTTTGATGATTTGGAAGATCCGGCCTTGGTTGAGGCCATTGGAGAAAAAGCCTATACCCAGCTAAAAGAAGAATTGGAATTGATCGATGGGGTGTATCCAGAGTTTTCGCAACAAGACTATCTAGACGGCAACTTACAACCTGTATTTTTTGGATCTGCACTAAATAATTTTGGGGTTCAAGAACTTTTGGATTGCTTTATTGATATCGCTCCTGCCCCCCTTAAAAAAGAAACGGAAGAACGTTTGATAGACCCTACCGAAAAAGACTTTTCGGGTTTTGTGTTTAAAATTCACGCCAATATGGACCCCAACCACCGCGATCGTTTGGCCTTTGTCAAAATTGTATCCGGAACCTTTGAGCGCAACAAACCCTATCTGCATGTACGCCACAATAAAAAACTAAAATTCTCTAGTCCCAACGCCTTTTTTGCCGAAAAGAAAGAAATCGTAGACATCTCTTACCCCGGGGATATCGTCGGGCTGCATGACACCGGAAATTTTAAGATTGGGGATGCGCTAACGGGGGGAGAGAAAATTAATTTTAAAGGCATTCCTAGTTTTTCTCCGGAACACTTTCGATACATCAATAATGCCGACCCCATGAAGGCAAAACAGCTCAACAAAGGCATCGACCAACTTATGGACGAAGGGGTGGCCCAGCTCTTTACCCTAGCCTTTAACAACCGAAAGGTCATCGGCACCGTTGGGGTACTGCAGTTCGAAGTGATTCAATACCGCCTAGAACACGAATACGGCGCCAAGTGTTCGTATGAAAACCTCAACGTACACAAAGCCTGTTGGGTAGATGCTGAGGACGAAAAAGGAGAAGAATTTTTGGAGTTTAAACGGGTAAAACAAAAATTCTTGGCGACCGACAAACAAGGACAACTCGTCTTTTTGGCCGACTCGGCCTTTTCGCTTCAAATGACGCAACAAAAATACCCCTCAGTAAAATTCCACTTTAGTTCAGAGTTTTAATGCATTTATCCACCCCTTTTCCTTAGCTTTAACGGCGCGAGAAAAAGAAAATGATTAAAACAGAAAACTTCGAACAAGTAGTGGTCGAAAGCCAAGCGGCTTTACGAAAATGGCTACTAGAACACCACCAACAAGAGGCCTCCGTTTGGTTGGTGACCTATAAAAAGAGTGAAAAAGAAAAGTATGTTTCCCGGGAGGAAGTCCTGGATGAACTGCTATGTTTTGGGTGGATCGACGGAATACGCAGAAAACGAGACGAAAAAACCAGCATGCAACTGATTGCACCGCGCAAGGCACAACACTGGGCAAAATCGTATAAAGAACGGGCGGCAAAACTCATTGAGGAAGGAAAAATGCACAGCGCCGGTCTAGCGGCTATTGCCGCAGGAAAAGCCAGTGGCCTTTGGCATTTTATGGACGATGTAGATGCCCTAATTGTCCCGGAAGATTTAAAAAATGCCTTACAAAACCTTAGGGGGGCCGAACCCTTTTTTGAAGGCATAAATACCTCCAGCAAGCGCTTTGTTTTACGCTGGATAAAGTTGTCCAAGACAGAAAAGACCCGTACCCAACGAATCCTTAAAGTAACTCAGCTCGCTGCAAAAGGAGAAAAGTTGCCCGGGAGCTGAGTTGCGGTCTGAGAATTACATACGTGTAACAGAGGAAAAAGGAGTAACGCCAAAAGGAAACTAACGGTTATACGAGACCATCAGCAAAGATTGAAAAATGGAAAAGATTTTAGGGCTGGATAAAAACATAAAGTTATTTTTGTAGCGGTATTGAAAACAAACCTTATACTGCAAAACATGAACATAGATCCTACAAATCCTTGGCACAATGTTGCCATTGGAGCGAACGCCCCAGAAATTGTCAACGGTATTATCGAAATCCCCAAAAACACCCGCGCCAAATACGAATTGGACAAAGATAGTGGGATGTTAATCCTTGACAGAGTGATCTACTCTTCTATGTATTACCCCGCCAATTATGGGTTTATTCCGCAGACCTATTGTGATGACAATGACCCGTTGGATATTCTTGTTTTATCACAAATTGATGTTGTGCCCATGTGTATTGTACCGGCAAAGGTTATCGGCGTTATGCGCATGCTTGACGGTGGAGAAAAAGACGATAAGATTGTGGCTGTCTGCGACGGAGATATGAGTGTAAACCACATCAATGATATCTCAGAACTTCCAAACCATTTTATCAAAGAACTGAGAAACTTCTTTGAGGATTATAAAAAACTGGAAAACAAAACGGTAGAAGTAGAAGACTTTCAAGACGCTAACAAAGCCAAAGAAATCATTGAACAAAGCCGTATCGACTATAAAAAACTTGTGGCAGCACAATAATTCACTCTGCTATTGTTTATACGAGTTCAACACCCCTCTATGCTTTGCTGTGCACTAAAAATAGTACTCCTTAATAAAAGTAGATAGGGTTAGTTACTCTGATTTTGGTCTTTGCTTTTTTTCCATAGGACCACGCAAATGAATGACTAAACCATTTAGGAAATTACGCAATACTTGATCGCCACATTCCATAAACTTGGGATGCTTTTCATGCCTAAAAAATGCGCCTAATTCGGACTTACTGATCCTAAAATCAACCAACTTAAGAATGGCCACTATATCATCATCCCGCAGTTTATGGGCTACTCTAAGCTTTTTAAAAATATCGTTGTTGGTTAAACCCATCCTGTTTGTTTTGTGAAATTAAGATAACCGACTGCATGTCGTTAGTATACTGTTGTGTCAGGCTAGTCCTTGGTCGCGTCAAAGCCTCTTTTCCCTAAGAGGATTTCAAAAAAGAGTGTAAAATCCCCTCGGAGGCTCCATAAAGGATATTTAAAGGTAGCGGGTTTATTTTTTTCAAAAAAGGCATGGCCTACCCAAGCAAAACCATAGCCCACTAGCGGGAGGGCAATCCAAAATTTAGCTTCTTTTTGGGCAAAGACAAAAAAGCCGAGCAAAAGGAAAACCAAAAAGGTTCCCACAAAGTGCAGTGTTCGGCTGGTTTTGTTTTGGTGTTCGCTCAGGTAAAAGGGGTAAAATTCTTCAAAGGACTGGAAACGTTCTTCTGCCATGATGGTATTGTTTTTAACAAGATAAAAAAAATCCCCGACTATAGTCGGGGATGTATATTAAGCTTCTCCTGTTGGACCAAAGTTTAGCGGAATGGGCGGTTGCTCTTGGGCGTTTATCTTGCCATTGGCTTGCTCAAAACGTTGGATGTTTTCTCCCAGTGCTTTGTGCAGTCGCTTGGCATGCTCAGGGGTCAAGATGATTCTTGACTTTACCTTCGCCTTGGGCGCCCCAGGCATCATGGCAATAAAATCAACAATAAATTCAGAGACCGAGTGGTTGATGATGGCGAGGTTACTGTAGGTCCCCTCAGCGGTTTTTTCATCCAACTCAATATTAATTTTTTGTTCTTTGGCTGCCTTTTCGCTCATGCCTTATAGCTTTACTTGTTCTTCTGCTTCTTTGTTGATCAACAAGCTCGTGTACTCGTCTTTCGATCCTACAATGATGTCATTGTACTCTCTCAATCCTGTACCTGCAGGGATCTTGTGTCCAACGATAACATTTTCTTTCAAGCCTTCTAGGGTATCTTCTTTTCCGCTTACTGCAGCTTCGTTCAAGACTTTTGTTGTCTCTTGGAAAGAGGCAGCAGAGATAAAGGACTTGGTCTGTAGTGATGCACGGGTAATTCCTTGCAACTCTGGTGTTGCTGTTGCAGGTTGTGCATCACGCGCTGTAACCAAGGCTTTCCCTTCGCGCTTTAAGAAAGAGTTTTCGTCGCGTAACTCACGTGAAGTGATTACTTGACCGGCTTTTAAGTTTTCAGAATCGCCTACTTCTTCTACCACTTTTTTACCGTAAAGGTTGTCGTTCTCTTCAATAAAGTCGTATTTGTGAATCAATTGGTTCTCCAAGAAAAGGGTATCTCCTGGGTCGTTGATTTTCACTTTACGCATCATTTGTCGAACAACTACTTCAAAGTGCTTGTCGTTGATCTTCACCCCTTGTAAACGATATACTTCTTGTAC
>WTJB01000176.1 GCA_011526335.1 Candidatus Arcticimaribacter sp. | reverse complement strand
TAGGGCTTTTTCTAAATCCCTGATTTTAAAAAAAATGACTACCTTGTAATACCAATTGATTGTTAAACTATCCACACCAGGTTCGACCAAGCCTTTAGGATCTAATTTTGTAGCGTAATGGAAAAAGGAAAGAAGTATATTTCTCCCTTGTTGAGTTTTGATATTCACCTTCAGAACTATCAAAACATGGTGCGTGAATTCCAAAAAAAGAATGACCTAGCTCATTTAAAAGCCATTTTAAAAGACAGTTTAACCACTGCGCTCACCCAGAAAGTATTTGAAGAGGACTATGAAGCTTTGGTATTGACCAAAGCCAACCAATCGATTGTTTGGGTAAGCGATGGTTTTAAAGACATGACAGGGTACTCCAAGACTTTTGCCTTGGGAAAACGACCTAAGTTTTTACAGGGAGAGGAAACCTCAAGTGCAACAAGAAAACAACTGCGAGAAGGTTTAGCCAAAAACCACACTTTTAGCGGCTCTTTGGTTAATTATCGTAAGAATGGAGAGGCCTATCTATGCGATATTAAAATTGTTCCTGTCTACAATCACAAAGACAAGCTCACCAACTTTTTGGCCTTTGAAAGGGAGTTACCCGAGTCGGATTAACCGCTCCTTGCTTGGATAAAGCCAGTTCGTTTTTCATACATTTGAAATAAAAATAGCAGCATGAAAAAGCTTGTTTTAGCGGCCTTGACTTTGGTGGCTTTTAATGGATATGCCCAACAAGAAATTGAGGCAAAAGAGCTCAGTAAAAAAGAAATACGAGCCCTGTTAAAGGCAGAAAAGCGCAAAAAAGAAATTGAAGAATTTGCGAAGCAAGGTTTAAATGAATACGGAATTGACGAGACCGCTCAAACCTGGTTTTTGGCCTTGCGTTACTACATTCCAGGAGGAAAGCAAGACAGTGGAATCCCTATACTAAGAACAGCGGCCTCTTTTTCTACTGGGAAAAAGTTTCCGCTTTGGGTTATCGACGGTACTCAGTTTGATTTCCCCCCTATGTCACCCATGCAATTGGCTCCTCTCATCACCGAAGTAAGGATTTTGAATAGCATGTCGGAAATCAACAAATACGGTCAACTGGGCCGAGCAGGAGTAATTGTTCTTAAAACCAAATTGGTCGATAGTAAATAAACTTTGAAGGAGATTATTTCAATCAAGGCTAGGGGATAGCATATTCATACTTCTCCCTGTATTCGATATGATCCTTGGCGAGCATTAATTTCTCTGGGTAACTCAAGCTTTCCTGTTCTTCTTCCCATTGTTTGTTTTTTGTCCACAGGGCAGTGAGCAATACAGGAGTCAATGATTTTCGTATGGAGCGGTAGCGGTATGCGATACGGGTCTTAAAATCTTCACTGGAATAATGTTCTCCGTTGCTAAATTCTACCTCATGGATATGGATATTCGCTTCCCCATAATCAAGACTGTTCAGCGGACAACTTCCGGGAAAACCTGCTAGACCACTAAAGCGAAACTGTTTTTTTGCTTTTTCAATGGCATGGGTATCGCTGTCGATTTCAAAAACTAGAAAATGGCAATTGTTTTCATCGGTGGGGTATTGATTTTTAAAGCTCACTTCAGCGACAATTTTAGTGAGGCTACGCGCATGTAAGTTGTGAAGATTGAACTCCCCGAATAGTTGATTTTCTTCTCTTGCGAGGGTCAAATCGGTTGCTCTCAGCCAATCTACATTGATGATTAAAGAGTCTTTTAATGCCTTCATTTGGTCGATAAAAAGCAGATTTTCCTCTACGCGAAGCATACGCGCTTCAAAATCAGTTAAAATCTCACGATACCGAACACCTTCATAGTCATTAAATTCTACTTGTTCTGCAATTTGATCTGCTTCCGCTTGCCCTTGCGATCTAATATCTTCTAAGTCTTGGGGATATGAGGTAGGCGAATAGATTTGATCTAAAGGCTGTTGACAAGCCACTAGTGAAAAAAGGAATAAACAATTTAATAGTGATGGTGCTTTCATGCTAAAGCAGTCGTATTCATTCAATATAGTCAACCCTAAGATAGTAATTTTCAGTTTAGTAGAAAAAAGAGGGGGCTATGCTCTGGGCGACATGCATTCAATAGGCACAGCAATAGAATGCTGCACAAGAAGTTAAAACCTCAAAAAAGGCAACCTTAGTCACAACTGTAATTCCCAAAGCCATCGCAAGTCCCGTTGGCATTGGTTGTTTCTCCACAAGTACAATAGTTGGGTTCCATGTATCACATTTTAATAAGCATTATCAAAATACATGCCACTTTATATACAGTGGCCTTTTGCAATTGGCGCCGTTGCTAAATAGGATATTTTTTTTATCCTGCTAAAAATCATTACTTTAGTGTAGATTTAATGCAGTTGATGATGTTGGGATTACACGATGTACAGTATTTGTACGAATTTCTCTTTTGGTTGGTTACGTTTTTAATCTTACGCTTGGTTTGGCATAAACCCAAGGTGCGTTTGGGCTATGGCTATTTTGTCGCTGCCTTAAATGTCTTTGCAATTGCCATGTATACGTTATCCTCTCTTTCTGGACAAATGAGTCGGTTAGACGCCTTTGCCTTTGGATTTTTACACGCCATGGTTTCGGTGGTGATGCTTACCCTAATCCATAAAGAAGTAAACCTGGAAAAACAAAAAGAATCCTGACTATCGAAAACGTCAATACAAGGATTGTTTATTCTAATGAACTGACTTGTAAATTGGTATGGCTTTTGAAGTAGTTACAATGAAAGATTGATGATGATGGTTTTGTGTTTTGAATCAACCTTTTTTCCTTTTGTTTTTCATCATCGGTTTTGATCCTATTGTTGGTTAAACAGCCAATAATGATTGACTTTGGGGAAGGGCGGTTTCGACCGCCCTTTTATTTTTCTGTAAAAAAAAGCCACTCGAAAGTGGCTTTTGATTTGTTAATGGTGATTGGACTAAAACGAAATACCAAAACCGAAGTTACCGACTAAGATGCCGTTAGATCCAACGCCAGGAATAGTAGGTACTTCAAAAACATCTGTTTCCGTTTGGCTACCACCTATTTCTTGTAATCGCACTGTAATTTCTTCAGGGATATCAGAAGTTAAGCCATATCCCACTTCAAAACGGAAGTAAATTCTTCCCCCTGTTTTTATCCCAAGTTTTAAGTTGGTTGACTTAATGGCAAGCTCGGTTGTTCCTTTTCCTCTTCCACCGCCGTCGAGGTCCTCAAAGAAGGTAAGGTCGGTAGAAAGATTTCCAGCACCAAGTCCAGCGTAAAAGCCTTTTCCTTTGTTGCCAAAATAGACATTAACCCCAAATTCGCTATAGTTTAAGCCAATTTCAGTTTCGCCGTCAGCAACATTAAAACCGCTAAAGTCAGCAAAAGCAGCAACGCGATTGTCGAGTAGGGGAGTAACTCCCTCCACGGAAAGTCCTGCAATGTTAGGCACTCCAATTTTAAGTCCAACGGATATACGCTTCACTTTTGGCGCTAACGTATCAATGCTTTCCAAATCTTGGTTTTCTTCGATGTCTTGTGCATACAGCCCTAGTGAACTGATAAAGATTAATGTAAATAGAACTTTTTTCATGATAATATGGATTAGATTAAAACTTATTTATTGTCTACCACTATGCGTTGCTCACGGTTGGCCAACTCCCAAGCGGTATAAAAGACCAGCTGTGCACGTTGCGCCAAGAGATCGAAGCGAATTTTTTCTACCGTATCGGTGGGTTTATGGTAATCGGCATGTGTCCCATTAAAATAGAAAATAACGGGAATATTGTTTTTCGCAAAATTGTAGTGGTCACTTCTAAAGTAGAAGCGATTTGGATCGTCTTCTGCGTTGTATGTATAATCCAATGTAAGGTTTACTGTTGCTTTGTTTGCAGCTTCCGACACTTGGTGTAACTCGGTGCTCAAACGATCACTTCCAATTAAATAGATGTAGTTGTCGTTGTCGCTTTCGCGCTTTGGGTCGGTGCGTCCCACCATGTCGATGTTGAGGTTGGCAACCGTGTTGGCCAAAGGATACAATGGGTTATCGGTATAGTAACGCGAGCCCAACAAACCTTTCTCTTCTCCTGAAACATGTAGGAAAATAATGGAGCGTTTTGGTCCGTTTCCTGCTTCCACCGCTGCTTGGAAGGCTTCGGCTATTTCAAGTAAAGCAACGCTTCCCGAACCGTCGTCATCGGCACCATTGTAGATTTCCCCGTTTTTAATTCCTTCATGATCGAGGTGAGAAGAAATTACAATGTATTCTTCCGGTAGAGTACTTCCTTCAATAATGGCAACCACATTTTCGGTTTGCACAGGCGTGCCCTTAATGTCCAATTCCATGCTTTGGAAGTAGTCTGTTGTTCCTTGTGCGGCCTTGATGTTTCTATTCTGGTAAAATTCACGTAAAAAAGTAACAGCGCGTTTTTGACCTAAGGTGCCGGTTTCACGACCTTGAAAATAATCGGAAGCATAGACGTATAAAAGCTCTTTTAAGTCTTGTTCTTCTATGGTGTTTCCATAAACTTTAGCTGCATCCAATTGCGCTTGTCCAGCGAATGTCATCAGTAAACCGAAAAGTAATGCGAATTGTTTCATTGTATATTAAGTTAAAACGTTTGAGTTGATTTGCGCTAAAATGCCATCCCAAAGAGCAATGCGCATTTCGAGGGCTTTTTTGGCACCCTCTAGGGCTTCTTTAATTTTATTTTCATCTCCTTGACAGAGTTCTTCCATCATTTGTAAAGCCATGGGCCCGTGTTCGTCCCCGTCCACTTCAATGTGACGTTCAAGATAATAAATTAAATGAGACAAAGGAAGTCCTTCATTGCGGAGGTTCTTGACCATGGCAATAAACATGTCTGGAATCAAATCTTCTCTTCCAAAAGTGAAAACCGCTGCAATTACATGTAACTTGTTTTCTGAAATGGTAGTAAAAGTAAAGCGTAAAAAATCGCGAACAAATGTACTCAAGGTAGTGTCTTCAAGTAAACGCTCGATGGGAGTTCCGGACTCAAGCTCAGTTATTAACGCATGTATAGCTTGGGTATTTGCTCCAACTTCTTCCATGGCCTGGAGATACATTTCAAAATGACTCATGGCAATTCCGTCCTTGTTGACATCGGTTTCTTCCCCCCAAACAATCTCATTGATTAAGCGAGCGGTTTGTGGGTGTTTTGCTGGGGTCCACGGCAAGCGTGTACAAGTGAGTTCTACTTGTAATTTTTTCACCAAAGACATAAAATCCCAAACCGCAAAAACATGCTCTTCCATAAAGCCTTTGATGTCCTCCACGCTGGCAATATGATCGTATAGCGGGTGCTGTGTAAGCGCTGATTTTAAGGGGGCTAATTCTTTTTCAAAAACATTCATTTTCTTCTCCATAAGGGTGCAAATATAGGTGGAAAAGCAAGGAAATAGAAAAATAAATCCTTTATATTCACTTTTTTATGGACATCCTTTTTTCATTTCTTTCGGCCAGTGTTTTGTTAACGCTTTCTCCCGGACCAGATTTATTGATGGTCATTGCCCAAAGCATCGAAAAAGGAGCGAAAGCAGCTTTTTTGTTTGTCGCTGGACTACTCACAGGCCTTTTGGGGCACTCTGCTCTTTTGATTTTTGGTTGGGCGCAATTCATTGGCGAGCGACCTCAGGTAGTTACCGTTATTCAATGGATAGGCTTTGTTTATTTTTCCTTTCTCGGTTTGAGTAGTATATACACCTATTTTAAGCGCTCACCGCATCAAGCTGGAAAGAAGAAAATAATATTACAGCATCCCTATGTTCAAGGAGTTGTAATGAATGGAATTAATCCAAAAGTAAGCCTATTTTTTTGGTTGTTTTTCCCGGGCTTTTTATTTAGTTCTTCGCTAAGTATCGCCATGCAGTATGCCGTTTTGGGCGGACTATTCCTTGTACAAGCCGCCGTCGTTTTTAGTGGCGTTATTCTTTTAGCGAATCAGTTTAAAACATTTTTTCAACGCTATCGCTTAGACTTTATTTCAGGGGTGCTGTGGTTGATCTTGGCGGTATATCTTGTGCTTGCCTAAAAGGAACTATCTTTGAATATGGATTCGATCGATCTCATAGAATGCCCAAGAGATGCCCTTCAAGGCATCAAAAAATGGGTGCCTACCGAGCAGAAAATCCGTTATGCCCAAGCCTTGCTAAAGGTGGGATTTCACACCTTAGATGTGGGTAGTTTTGTCTCTCCAAAGGCCATTCCGCAAATGCGCGATACTGCAGCGGTTTTAGCAGCTTTAGATCGGAGTGAAAGCAATACAAAGTTGCTTACGATTGTGGCCAATGAACGCGGTGCCCAAACGGCTTGCGCTCATGCAGCTGTGGACTATTTGGGCTTTCCTTTTTCGATTTCAGAAAACTTTCAAATGCGCAATACGCGAAAAACAATTGCGGAGTCTACGGTGGTTTTGGAACGGGTACTCGAATTGTGTGAAAAGAGTAACAAGCAGTTAGTGGTCTATCTTTCCATGGGCTTTGGCAATCCCTATGGCGATCCTTGGTCGGTAGACATTGTAGCAAATTGGGTCGAGCAACTCACCCAGCTTGGTGTGCGAACCATATCCTTGTCCGACACGGTTGGTGCTGCTTCCACTTCAACCGTTCTTAAAGTGTTCTCTCAACTTATTCCGGCCTATGAAAAGGTGCAATTTGGCGCGCATTTACATTGCCGGCAAGAAGATGCGGTGACTAAACTTGAAGCGGCCTTTCGT
>WTJB01000305.1:4732-6735 GCA_011526335.1 Candidatus Arcticimaribacter sp. | reverse complement strand
ACCTTTACGTAAAGGTGAAGCTGCGTTCCCCCCTCTTAAAAGAGTAGTTGGGTTGTACAAACGGTTTGAATATTTAGAAATTTGGTTCGCAACGTTTAGGTTAAGATCCAAATTGTCAGAAACAGAATAGTTTAAGTTAGCATTGTAGTTCAATTCTGTTTTGTTTCCTCTGTTGTATTGCTGCTTGGCAATAGATACAGGGTTGTAGCTATCAAAAAGACCTAAAGTCTCAAAGTAACCTCCGTACTGCTCAGAAGCAAATGCATAAGGAGAGTCAACACCGTAAATGGGTGCAGTGGGGTTATACAATACCGCATATTTTAACGATTCAGAAGAACCATTGTTTTGCTCTCTTTTGGTGAAAGACGTATTGAAGCTAATTCTCAACTTATCGTTTAAGGCTGTAGTATTTAAGTTTAAACGGGTGTTAAATTGTTGGAAATCAGAACTGATCAAAACACCTTCTACATCTCTAAAGTTAGCAGCCACACGGTAGGAAGTGTTTCCATGTCCACCAGCAGCAGAGATGTTGTGAATACGGCTCATCGCCTGACGTGTAACTTCGTCTACCCAATCCGTAGTACTTCCTAAATCTGTACCACCAGCAGCAACAAATTCGTCAGCTGTCATGATGTCAACCGTGTTTAAAGCAGAAGTTACTCCTAATTGACCGTTATAGTTGAAAGTAATGTTACCTTCTTTACCGCTTTTGGTTGTTACCAAGATAACCCCTGAAGATCCACGAGAACCGTAGATTGCAGAAGCCGAACCGTCTTTAAGTACGTTGATGGTTTCTATATCAGCAGGGTCAACGTTAGCAAGAGAAGCACCAATAACACCGTCAATTACAACTAGTGGCTGTACGTTAGCCCCTACCGTAGAAATACCACGTAAACGGATTGTCGCCGCTGCATTTGGGTTTCCACCTCTGTTGTAGATCTGAAGACCTGCAACTTTACCTTGTAATAATTGCGAAGCATCGTTGATTGGCCCTTTGTTAAATTCTTCAGCATCTACTTTCACTACTGCGGAAGTAATTTCTTTTTCACGTTGTGAACCATAACCGGTTACAACTACCTCGTCTAATTCATTGTCTGCTGCTAGAGAAATAGTAATTTGGTCTTGGCCACCAACTGCAACTTCTTGGGTTGCAAAACCAACAAAAGAAACAACTAAAACTGCATCAGCATCAGCAGCTATAGTAAAGTTTCCATCAAAGTCAGTCGTGGTTCCATTCGTTGTCCCTTTGACAACTACTGTAGCCCCTGGAAGAGGACCGTCTTCACTCGTCACTGTACCTGATACAGATTGAGCATACATTCCTAGACCTACGAAAAATAATAGCGCAGATAAGAATGTCTTTAATTGACTTGTTTTCATTCTTAATTGTTTAAGTTAATTGAGTTTAATTGTATTTCCTACCCCACTAAAATAGAAGTTAGAAATATATATATAGTAAATAAATGTTAAAAATTTTAACAGTTAAAATCGAAAACGTTTTCGTTTTGTGTATTTCTCATTATCTTTGCCATGAATTGATTTTTTATGAAAAACCTTACGTTAAAAGACATTGCCAAAGCGTTAAACATTTCTATTACAACGGTTTCAAAAGCATTAAAAGACTACCCTGACGTAAGTCCAAAAACAAAAGCTCGGGTAAAGGCTTATGCAGAGAAGGTAAATTTTACCCCCAACACCTTTGCTTCTTACTTACGCACGCAAGAGTCTAAGATTATAGGAGTCATTATCCCACAATTGAACCATTTTTTCTTTAACGATGTCCTTAAAGGGATCATTAAACAGGCCGAAGCGCATGACTATATGGTTATTGTATTGAGTTCAGAAGAGTCCTACCAACTTGAGCAAAAACAGGTCATGCGGCTCTTAAAGCAAAATGTAGATGGAATCTTGATCTCCATATCAGACACCACACATGATATTTCCCACTTAAAACAAGTAGAGGAGCAAAATGTGAATTTAATTATGTTTGATAAGTATTCTAA
>WTJB01000305.1:0-4632 GCA_011526335.1 Candidatus Arcticimaribacter sp. | reverse complement strand
TAAAACAAGTAGAGGAGCAAAATGTGAATTTAATTATGTTTGATAAGTATTCTAAACTTATCAATTGCCCTGCTGTGGTGATCAATGATCGTAAAGCGGCTTATGATGCCGTAAAACATTTAATTGATCATGGAAAGAGAGAAATTGCGCATTTTCGTGGCCCCCTACTGCCTCAAAATTCTATTGACCGATTTTTAGGGTATAGACAGGCTTTAGAAGACCACGGAATTGCCTACAAAAAAGAGCTTGTGTTTACTTGCGAGCGTATTGACGAAAAAGAAGGCTATGCTTTTGCCGATGAAATTATAAAGAAAAATATAGCCGTAGATGCTGTCTTTAGTGTAGCCGATCTTCCCGCAGTGGGGGCCTTAAAGTGTTTTAATGAAAATAACATTGCAGTCCCCGACCAGATCGCTGTCATGGGTTTTAGCAATTGGCTTATTTCTAGATTTACCAGTCCCGCACTATCGACCGTAAATCAGCCTGGAACGCTGATGGGGGAAGAAGCTTTTTCTTTGTTTTTAAAATCGAATGAAGCTAAAAAAAGAGGAGAAAAAGTAGCGGGTGATATTCTAGAATTAGATACCCAACTCATCGTACGAAAATCGAGCTAAGGCAAAAACTTTATATTGCGGGTCAAGCCTGCGTACTTGGTGCGTTTTACGGCACTTTTAGAAAATACTTTTTTAAAGGTCTCTTCGGTTAACTCTTCCCAATCGCGTTTGTTCATCTCCAATAATCCAGCCGCAGGAGTAAACTCTTTTTCCTGATGCGGTTGCGCAAATCGGTTCCACGGACATACTGTCTGGCATACATCACATCCAAACATCCAGCCATCCATTTTATCCTTAAAATAATCTGGAATAGCCGATTTTAGTTCTATGGTCGCATAAGAGATACACTTAGAACCGTCTATTTGATAGGGCGCGGTAAGCGCCTGGGTCGGGCAAGCATCGATACAGGCGGTACAGCTACCACAATGGTCTGCAACGGGCCGGTCGTACGCCAATTCTATGTCCAATATTATTTCTGCTATAAAGAAAAACGAGCCGGTTTGTTTGGCGATTAGGTTGGTGTTTTTACCCACCCATCCTAGGCCTGCTCGCGCGGCCCAGGCCTTGTCCATCACAGGAGCAGAATCTACAAAGACTCGCCCTCCTACTTCACCCATTTCTTCACGAATGTTTTCTAATAGTGCTTTTAATTTGTCCTTTATGACATAATGGTAATCTTTTCCATAAGCATAGCGGGACAACTTTGGGGCCTCTGGATCTTTTTGTGTTTCGGGAGTATAATAGTTAAAGAGTAAGGACACCACACTTTTTGCGCCGGGCACCAACAAACGGGGGTCTAGACGCTTGTCGAAATGGTTTTCCATATAAGCCATTTCCCCATGCCTTTTTTCGTTTAGCCACTGTTCTAATTTTGGGGCTTCCTCTTCCAAAAAATCGGCTGCTGCAATTCCACAAGAGAGAAAACCTAAATCTTTGGCTTTCCGTTTTATGGTGTCAGCGTACTGCTGTTTTAGGGAAGGTTTCATGAACTTAGAACAGGCCTTCTTGTTGGTCTTTTATTCTGCCTAAATGTTTGTAAGCTAAGGCCGTTACCTCACGTCCTCTTGGGGTCCTTACAATAAAACCTTGTTGAATCAAAAAGGGTTCATACACTTCTTCTATGGTTTCGCCGTTTTCGGCTACCGCTGTAGCCAGTGTAGTAATCCCCACAGGGCCTCCCTTAAATTTGTCGATGAGGGTGGTCAAGATTTTATTGTCCATTTCATCCAAACCATGCGCATCTACTTGCAGGGCTTTTAAGCCGTATTTGGTAATGTCCAAATTGATTTTTCCGTCGCCCTTTATTTGAGCAAAATCTCGAATACGCCGTAACAAACCATTCGCTATCCTGGGCGTTCCTCTACTTCTTCCCGCTATTTCAATGGCCGCATCTTGGTCTATCGGTACGTTGAGTATACTGGCGCTTCGCTCAATGATGGTGGCCAAGAGTTCGGTAGAATAATATTGTAATCGACTGCTGATGCCGAAACGCGCGCGCATCGGAGCGGTTAACAATCCTGAGCGTGTCGTTGCCCCGACCAAGGTAAATGGATTTAAGGTAATTTGAACCGTACGGGCATTGGGTCCCGTCTCGATCATGATGTCTATCTTATAGTCTTCCATCGCCGAATACAAATATTCTTCTACGATAGGACTAAGACGATGAATTTCATCAATGAATAAAATATCTCTGGGCTGTAAATTGGTCAATAAACCTGCAAGATCTCCCGGTTTATCCAAAACCGGCCCTGACGTCATTTTTATCCCCGCATTGAGTTCATTGGCCAAAATATGGGCCAAGGTAGTCTTTCCTAAACCCGGAGGTCCATGAAAAAGCGTATGGTCTAGGGCTTCTTCACGAAGATTAGCCGCTTTTACAAAGATTTGAAGATTTTCAAGGATGGATTCTTGCCCTGCAAAATCATCAAAACTGAGGGGACGTAAAGCGCGGTCAATGTCTTTCTCTTCAGGAGAGTAATGGGTGTCTTCTGGATCTAGATATTCGTTCATCAAAACAAATATAAGAAAGTCTTAGGGAGCGTAGGTGGGTGTACTTTTAAAAAAAAAGAGGCCCCAAAGGCCTCTCTTATTATGATCATATAATGATTAGTGCTGTAATTCTTCCTCGCCTTCTTTAAGAGGAACAATTTGAGAGACATAATCCTCTTCTTGTCCTGGCTTAGAATAATCGTATGCCCAACGGTGTACCTCTGGGATAGCGCCTGGCCAGTTCCCGTGGATGTGCTCTACAGGGGTTGTCCACTCCATAGTGTTGGAACGCCATGGGTTGCGCTCAGCAACTTTTCCGTAAAATATACTGTGAATAAAGTTGTATAAGAACACCAACTGTGCAGCACCTGCAATCAAGGCAAATATTGTTATAACTACGTTGATGTCTGCAATATCATCAAAATAAGGGAAAGCGGTATTGGTATAATAACGTCTTGGAAGACCCGCCATACCGATAAAGTGCATCGGGAAGAACACCCCGTAAGCACATACAGCTGTTACCCAAAAATGAACATAGCCTAAGTTCTTGTTCATCATTTTTCCGAACATCTTGGGGAACCAGTGGTATACCCCAGCAAAAAGTCCGTAAAGCGCAGAGATACCCATTACTAAGTGGAAGTGAGCCACCACAAAATACGTATCATGTACATTGATGTCCAAGGTACTGTCTCCTAAGATGATTCCTGTAAGTCCTCCAGAAATAAAGGTAGAAACCAACCCAATAGAAAACAACATGGCTGGATTCAGCTGCAAGTTTCCTTTCCACAAAGTAGTGATGTAGTTAAATGCTTTTACCGCAGAAGGAATAGCGATCAGTAGTGTTGTAAATGTAAATACAGATCCCAAGAAAGGATTCATTCCAGAGATAAACATATGGTGTCCCCATACAATGGTTGACAAAAATGCAATAGCCAATATAGAGGCAACCATTGCACGGTAACCAAAGATAGGCTTACGGGCATTGGTGGCAATAATTTCTGATGTGATCCCTAAAGCAGGCAACAAGACGATGTATACCTCAGGGTGTCCTAAAAACCAGAAAAGGTGTTCGTATAGTACAGGTGAGCCTCCTTGGTAGTGAAGCACTTCTCCTTGGATAAAAATATCGGAAAGGAAAAACGAAGTTCCAAAACTTCTATCCATGATCAACAACAAAGCAGCAGACAATAGTACTGGGAAAGATACGACCCCAATGATGGCTGTTACAAAGAATGCCCAAATGGTCAACGGCAAACGAGACATAGACATCCCTTTTGTTCTTAGGTTAATGACCGTTACGATATAGTTTAATGATCCTAGTAAGGAAGAAGCGATAAAGATGGCCATAGATACCAACCAAAGTGTCATTCCAAGACCAGAACCGGGTTGCGCTTGTGGCAATGCAGATAATGGGGGATAAATCGTCCACCCTGCTGCAGCGGGTCCTGCTTCAACAAACAATGATGCGATCATGATAGCACTTGAAAGGGCAAATAACCAGAAAGAAATCATGTTCAACAAACCAGAAGCCATATCACGAGCTCCAATTTGTAAAGGAATCAAAAGGTTACTAAACGTACCACTAAGCCCTGCCGTCAATACAAAGAATACCATAATGGTTCCGTGAATCGTAACCAAAGCAAGGTAAACGTTAGGATCCATTACTCCATCTGGAGCCCATTTTCCCAATAGGGTTTCAAAAATCCCAAAAGATTGTTCTGGCCAAGCCAGTTGCAAACGGAACAATAAAGACATGGCTATCCCTATAATTCCCATAAACAAACCTGTAATAAGGTATTGTTTCGATATCATTTTGTGGTCCTGACTAAAGATGTATTTAGTCATGAACGTTTCCTTGTGATGATGTCCGTGATCCTCTTCGTGTGCGTGCGCTGCTGCTGACATATCTATTTTGTTTTAAAATTAATTATTGAATAACCTGTGCAAATGTTTGTTGTTGGGTCATCCACTTTTCATATTCCTCAGGAGTTTCTACTACAATTTTCATTTGCATATTGTAATGAGAAGCTCCACAAATTTTGTTGCATAATAAAATATAATCAAAGATATAAGGTTCTAGGGCTTCTTC
>WTJB01000277.1 GCA_011526335.1 Candidatus Arcticimaribacter sp. | reverse complement strand
TGGCCGTGTTCACCAAGATGGTCGTTTTGAAGTCATGGGACGACTAGATCACAGTGCAATCCGCGGATGTAATCTTATGGTCTATTAGACAAATTTTAAAATAAAATAGGTCTTTTTTCCACGTTGCAATAAGATGTAGGTAGAGTTGATCAAATCTGCTTCTGTTAACTTTTTGTCAGCCCCTACTTTGGTTTTATTTACAGCAATAGAATTCTCTTTTAAGGCCCTTCTTGCTTCTCCATTAGAGGACAAAAATCCGCTTTCACCAACCAATGCAGGTAGAATATCTAACCCATCTTCAAGGGTCGACTTTGACAGTTCTGCCTGAGGAACTCCTTCAAAGACATCCAAAAATGTAGCCGCATCAAGCGCTAGCAAGTCGTCCGAAGTAGACCGTCCAAACAATATATTAGACGCTTTTATGGCATTGTCTAAATCATTTTGCGAATGAACCAAAAGGGTAACTTCTTCTGCAATACGCTTCTGCAATAGGCGCAAATGGGGTGAGGCTCTATGTTCAGTGATGAGACTTTCGATTTCCTCTTTGGTTAGGAAAGTGAAAATTTTAATATAATTTTCTGCATCAGCATCTGAGGCATTTAGCCAATACTGATAAAATTTATAGGGAGACGTTCGGGCTTTGTCCAACCAAATATTCCCTCCTTCAGTTTTTCCAAATTTAGTTCCGTCGGCTTTGGTAATTAAGGGACAAGTAATGGCATAGGCTTTGCCTCCTGCTTTTCTTCTGATCAATTCGGTTCCTGTCGTAATATTTCCCCATTGATCGCTACCGCCCATTTGCAGGCTACAATTGTAATGTTTGTAGAGGTGCAAAAAGTCATACCCCTGTAGTAGTTGATAGGTGAATTCTGTAAACGACATGCCTACCTTAGCATCCGTTCCCAGTCGTTTTTTTACAGAATCTTTCGCCATCATATAATTGACGGTTATGTGTTTTCCTATTTCCCTAGAAAAATCAATCAGGGTATAGTTTTTCATCCAGTCAAAGTTGTTGACCAGTATGGCAGGATTAGCTGCATCGGTATCAAAATCTAAAAAACGCCCCAGTTGTGCTTTTATTCCTGCTATGTTTTTTTCGAGTGTTTCTGCGTCCAAGAGATTGCGTTCATCCGATTTACCGGAAGGGTCACCAATCATCCCCGTCGCTCCACCTACCAGCGCAATGGGCTGATGTCCAGCACGTTGATAATGCATCAAAATCAAAATCTGCACCAAACTACCTATATGCAAGGAATCTGCTGTGGGATCAAAACCAATATAACCTGCTGTTTTTCCAGCATTTAAATGTGCAGCGGTGTCGGGCATGATATCGTGCAGCATGCCGCGCCATCGCAACTCTTCTACAAAAGAATTTTCCATAAGATAACAGTTCCAGCAAAGATAGATTTATCCCATCAAAGGAAAAAGACAAAAGGAAAAAACAGTACTTTTGGTTCATGATTTTAGTTACGGGAGCTACAGGATTGGTGGGTGCGCATTTGTGTATGGCCCTTGCGGAAAAAGAAGAAAAAATTGTAGCCCTGTATCGAACACAAAAAAAAAGAGAATGCGTAGAGCATCTTTTTCTCACGAATCAAAAAAAAGCCTTACTGAAAAATATAGAGTGGCGAAAAGGGGACATTACCCATCTGCCTGAACTCACCGCCGCTTTTGCGGGGATTGACAATGTATACCATTGTGCAGCCTATGTTTCATTTGCTCATAGTAAAAATGATGTAGTTTTAACGACCAACATCCAGGGTACAGAGAACATAGTCAATCTATGTATTGAAAAAAAGATAAAACAATTGAGCTATGTGAGCTCCATAGCTGCCCTTGGACAGGATCCTTCTGTAGATGAAATAACAGAAGAAACCCAATGGCTAAACGAAAAAGAACGCACTGCCTATGCGTATTCTAAACATGAAGCAGAACTTCATGTTTGGCGAGCGGCACAAGAAGGAGTTCCGGTAATCATTGTCAACCCTGGCGTAATTCTAGGTACAGGTATGCCCCATACTCCTTTGGATCAAATGGTGGAACAATTAAGAAAAGGGCGGAAATTCTATCCGCAAGGCTCAACAGGATACGTATGTGTAGAGGATGTAGTAAGGGCTTTATTTCAATTAGAAAAGGATAAAAAATTTAATCAACGTTACATTCTTGTTTCCGAAAACTGGACTTACAAAGCAATGATGACGCAACTTTCTTCTCATTTAAACCTTGTCCCACCACGACGCAGTATTTCCAAGACTGTACTCTATGCATTGATGGGTATAGAAGTTTTCTTTTCTTTATTTAGAACCCACAAGAGATTCCTGAGCAAAGCCTCTATAAGCATGCTAGGGGACTACCGTAAGATCAATGGATCCAAGATTACCACGCAAACCTCTTTTGCCTACACTCCTGTGCAACTTTATCTAGACCAATGGGCTAGTTCTTTGAAATGATTTTTTTGTTTTCGCGTAACAAAAGGGTATCTATACTATCTAAGACTTGGGGGTAACGCTCTTGAACTTTCTTGTAGATCAGTAAAAACTGCTTTGGATTTTTGCTGTAATAACGCAAGTTTTCTTCCCACTGAAGAGAATCAATATTGTGTTTTTTAAAAAGATAATCTGGGGTTAAAATAGATTTGCTCTCCTCTGTTTGAAAGTTGGTGTTTTTTAGGGCCTTGATTAAAGACAAGTCATATAAAACATCTTCCATCTTTTCAGGAGAAATGAGCTGCTCTGGCGGCTCAACACTATTTTGTGGCGCACACCCCAAGCAAATTAAGCAAGCAAGAAGGATGACTTTTTTTCTCATCGATTAAACGTTAAGCGCATTGCTGCTTTATTTTCCATAATCTTCCCAGATTGATAAACGCTTTTTCCATTTACCCATGTCTGTACTATTTTAGCATCAAAAGTGGTTCCCTCAAAAGGAGACCAGCCACATTTATATAAAATATTGTCACGCGATACTGGGGTTTTTCCTTCCATATCTACCAAGACCATATCGGCAAAATAGCCTTCTTTCAGGTATCCTCTCTTTTCTATTTGAAAGAGAATTGCTGGATTGTGACAAGCTTTTTGGACGAGTTTTTCAATCGAAATTTTTCCTTTTTTCACTGCGGTTAACAAAGCCGGCATAGCGTGTTGCACCAGTGGCCCCCCAGAGGGTGCAGAAGTATAAGGATTGGCTTTTTCTTCTAAAGTATGTGGAGCATGGTCTGTAGCAAGGACATCAATTCGGTCATCGTTTAATGCTTCCCAAAGTGCGCTTCTGTCTTCTGCAGATTTCACGGCAGGATTCCATTTGATGTGGGTCCCTTTTTCGGCATAGTCTTCCTCAGAAAACCAAAGGTGATGCACACAAACCTCAGCCGTTATTTTTTTCTCTTCTAAAGGGATATCGTTTCTAAAAAGTTCCGTTTCACGGGCAGTTGAAAGGTGAAACACATGAAGGCGAGCCCCCGTTTCTTTTGCGAGCTTTATCGCAGTAGAAGAAGACAAGTAACAGGCATCGTGACTTCGTATTACCGGATGAAGTTCAATGGGAATGTCGTCCCCGTATTTGTCAACATGAGCGGCCAGATTGGCTTTTACTGTAGGCTCATCTTCGCAGTGTACAGAGATGACCAAATCTGTTGTCGAAAAAATCTCTCTCAGCACGTCTTGGTCGTCCACCAGCATATTCCCTGTAGAAGAACCCAAGAACAGCTTTAAGCCTGCAACCTTGTTTTTATCTACCTTTTTTATTTCATCCAAATTGTCATTTGTTCCCCCAAACATAAAGGAATAGTTGGCAAGAGAATCCTTTGCAGCAACAGCAAACTTTTCTTCTAAAAGTTCAATGGTTGTTGCCTGAGGTACGGTATTGGGCATTTCTATAAAAGTAGTAATCCCCCCTGCGACGGCCGCTCTTGACTCTGTAGCGATATTGGCTTTATGGGTCAGCCCTGGCTCTCTAAAATGCACCTGATCGTCTATCATACCGGGCAATAAATAAAGGCCCTTTGCCTCTACAAGTTCTTCTGTTGTATGGGGAATGGATTCGGCAATTTTTACTATGCGATCATCCTGCACCAAAACATCTAAGGGTTTACTTTCTCCTTCATTGACCACATAGGCCCCTTTGATCAAAATTGCACTCATAATTTTCGTTTAAATAGGTAGGCAAATTTAAGATAAATAACCCCATATATGGATTCAAAAATAATGGAGGAATTCATTTTTGAGGCTCCTTTTTCTCGATTTTGAAAAACTATGGGGTGCTCTTTTAGGGAAAAACCCGATTTCCAAGCTTTATATTTCATTTCTATTTGAAAAGCATAGCCCACAAAATGCAGTGGGTATTTAAGTATGGTTTTCAATACAGCACTTTTATAGCCCACAAAACCAGCCGTAGGATCTTTTATGCGCATCCCGGTAATCATGCGCACATAAAAAGAGGCTCCATAGGATAAAATAATTCTACTCAAGGGCCAATTGACAACATTGATACCCGACACATAGCGGGAGCCAATGACCAGGTCGGCTTTGTTCTCTTTTAGGAGGGCTAACATCGGGAGTAACTCTTTGGGGTTGTGCGACAAATCAGCATCCATCTCAAAGATGTAATCATACTGTCGTGCCAAAGCCCATTGAAAACCACTGAGATAGGCTTTCCCTAAGCCTTCTTTATTGGGTCGTTCTAACAAAAACAGCTTTTGAGTTTCGCGCTTAGCGATTGTTTCTTGTACAAGGGTTGCCGTCCCGTCAGGGGAAGAGTCATCCACAACCAAAATATGAGCAGCCTTAACCTCTTCAAAAACCTGTTGAATCACAGACCTTATATTCTCTGCCTCGTTGTATGTGGGTATTATGACTAGAACTTTCATGAAGAGTTATCAAAAGTACGCATTAATCAAAGGATTTCAAGAAAAGAATTGTACTTGGTTTATATCCAACCACAATTTTATAATTTTACCCTATGGGAGATTGGATCGTAAAAAATACCGTAAACGAAGATTGGGTAACCCTACTTTTGCTTTGTAATTTTATGCTGATTGCGATCATTAAATTTATGTTTAAAGATCGTTTCCGAGCGATTGTTCGTTTTTACGATACAGCTTTATACCTCAGCATTTTCTCAAAAGAAAAAGGCGCCCTACAATTATTCAATGTCTTTTTTGGGGTGTTCTCACTGATAAATTTTTCACTCCTCATTCATTTATTCCTTGTTCAATACCATTGGTTAGATCATCAATTTATTGATTTTATGCTGGTTTTTGGGAGTGTGTTTGGGGTTATCGTATTGCGCAGTTTTATCAATATCGCTGGAGGCAAACTCCTTGACATTCATGCTTCCTTCGAAAACTATACCTTTTTAACGACAACGTATTTCTTTCAGAGTGCTTTCTTTCTGTTCTTTAGCTTAGTTCTGTATCAGTTTGCTCTACCCAAAACACATACAAATATAAACTCAGTTCTCATTGGTTATCTTTTGTTGTGGGCTTTTATACAAGCCTATACCATTTACAAAAACTACAGTTTTCTAAAGGAGGGGTTCTTATATTTTATTTTGTATCTTTGCACTTTCAAAATAACCCCATGGATTTTACTTTTAAGTAAACTCTAAACATTGAAAACCAATTATGAAAGTGAAAACAATTCTGGTCTCACAACCTGAGCCAAATACTGAAAAATCGCCTTACACACGACTAAAAGAAAAACACAATTTAAAGATTGATTTTCGTCCTTTTATTCATGTGGAAGGGGTTACGGCAAAAGATGTTCGCACACAAAAAATTGATTTCTCTAACTACGATACCATTATCTTAACCAGTAGAAATTCTGTTGATCACTTTTTTCGTCTCGCAGAAGAAATGAGATTTAAAGTTCCCGATACATTAAAGTATTTCTGCCAGTCCGAGGCGGTGGCTTACTACCTTCAAAAATACGTCGTCTACCGAAAGCGAAAAATCTATGTGGGTGAGCGTTCTTTAAATGACTTGGAAGCAACCTTCAAAAAGTTTAAAGACGATAAGTATCTTTTACCGACTTCTGATATTTTAAAACCTACTATCCCTAATTTTTTAGATAGCCTAAACATTCAATGGGATAGAGCACAACTCTATAGAACTGTAGTAAGCGATTTGTCTGATTTAAGAGATGTGTACTATGACGTTTTAGTTTTCTTTAGTCCTTCAGGGATTGAATCTTTGGTAACCAACTTTCCTGATTTTGAGCAAAACAACACCCGTATTGCGGTATACGGAAACACGACTGTAAAAGCTGCAGAAAAGGCAAAATTACGGATCGATATCAAAGCGCCAACAGATGACACTCCGTCGATGACCATGGCCCTTGAAAAATACGTTACTGCTCAGAAATAATTTTTTCTGTCACTACTTTCCAGATTAAAATTCCCCAAGCCAAAAGCAGGAACAATCCTCCAATTGGAGTTAATGGGCCTAAAATGCCTATTGGCATATGATGTAGCGATTTTGTGGACAAAAGAAATATGCTTCCCGAAAAGAGTATTTGTCCTGCAATCATACACCGAAATGCATTCTTAATTCCTTTTTCGGACTTAAAATTCCAAGAAGAAAGGGCCAATAATGCAAGACCGTGATAGATCATATACTCTACCCCAATGATAAAACTTCCAAGTTGCTCTGGACTTAAAACGGACTTTAATGCATGACTAGAAAGTGCGCCTAAAGCCACTCCTAAAAACATAAAAATTAAACCACTGTGTTGGGTATTTTAGGCAATACTCAGCAAGGAAGTCAC
>WTJB01000311.1 GCA_011526335.1 Candidatus Arcticimaribacter sp. | reverse complement strand
ATTTAGCCCAATCTGCATTCCTTTGCCTAGGATGTCATTCAAATTTTTGGGGATCTCCTCCCTCTCCGGAGAGGAGCTTTGCTCTTCCTTTTTTATAAAGACAGGTTCTGAAACGGGCGAAAACAGATCGTCGATTTCTTGGGTTTCGGGGATTTCGGTAATCAATTCATTTATGGTTTCCATTACCGGAGTAACTGGCGTATGCGGAAGTTCTTGAGGGGCTTTATTTTGTTTTGCTTCGTGTTGGGCAATAATAACTGCCTCCGTCAAAACATACAGCCGTTGCAAGATGGCGCTAGCATCGATAAGGTTTTCTTCTTCTAAAATAGCAGAAGCTATGTTCCGGAGTTCTTCATGTTGTGGATTATTCATACTTGGGCTGGATTAGAACCGTTAGAATTGATACCTTTGTTTGACTAGATAGCTGAGCTATTTAGCATTGAAATTTACAAAAATGTTTTTAGAAAATCCTGTAAATAAAAACCAAGTCTTCGGCTGGATAGAAGTTATCTGTGGTTCTATGTTTTCAGGAAAAACCGAGGAATTGATACGCCGCCTCAAAAGAGCGCAAATAGCACAACAACGGGTAGAAATCTTTAAACCCAGTATTGATACGCGCTATGATGATAATTTGGTTACCTCGCATGACCAAAACCAAATTCCCTCTACCCCTGTTCCTGCCGCAGCCAATATTCCTATTTTGGCAGACAATTGTGATGTTGTGGGGATAGACGAAGCTCAGTTTTTTGATGAAGAAATCGTCACGGTATGCAATGATTTGGCCAACCGAGGAATACGGGTCATAGTGGCGGGCTTAGACATGGATTTTAAAGGAAACCCTTTTGGCCCAATGCCTGCGCTTATGGCCACCGCAGAATATGTAACTAAAGTTCACGCAGTCTGTACACGCACGGGAAACCTAGCCCACTACAGTCATCGGATGTCCAAAGACGATGCCTTGGTGGTCCTGGGAGAAAAAGAAGTTTATGAGCCGCTGAGTCGTGCTGCTTTTTTTAAAGAACAGCATCAAGCGCAAGCCTCCATAAAAAGCGACAAAAAAAAATGAAAGCACCTGCACAATTGTTGGTGGATGTCAAAAAACTTCATCATAATTATACTACCCTTCGCGAAAAATTAAACCCGAGCACAAAATTGATTGCCGTGGTCAAAGCCAATGCCTACGGGAATAGCGCCAATACCCTTGCCAAAAGCATAGAAAGTTTTGGGGCTGACATGCTAGCCGTGGCTTATGCACAAGAAGGAGTAGCCCTTCGAAAAGCGGGAATTTCTATCCCCATAATGGTCTTCTATCCCCAGGCCGAAAATCTTAAAGAACTTACAGAACATCAATTAGAGCCGGTTCTTTATAACCTGCATACCCTGCATACATGGCTTGAGGTATGCAGTGAAATAAAACAAGAGGATTATCCTGTCCACTTAAAATTCAATACGGGTCTTAACCGTATTGGGTTTAGCGAAAAAGACTTCGAAACCCTTGAAAAACATAGCGAGTTATTAAATGTAAAAAGCATTTACTCGCATTTGTCTGCCTCAGAAAATCCTAAACCCTGTCACTATACCGATAATCAGATTGAAAAATTTAAAACCATAGAACACTGGGGGAAAACTGTTTTTGCGAGCCCTCCAATGTTCCATCTCTTGAATACCTCGGGGGTGTTTAATTATCCTGAGCTCCAGCGCGACGCTGTCCGTGTTGGTATTGGGCTTTATGGCTTTGCTAACCAAGCGGAATGGGATAAAGAACTACTCCCTATCAGCGAACTTAGCTCACGCTTGTGTCAACTTCACAGCGTCAAAAAAGGAGAAAGTGTTGGATACAACCAAGGCTGGATTGCGCCAAGAGATAGCCGTATAGGCGTTATCCCCATAGGGCATGCCGATGGCATTGGACGTCAGTTTGGCAAAGAGACTACCCCGGTATGGATCAATGGTAAAAAAGCCCTTATTGTGGGTAACGTTTGTATGGACTTGATGATGATCGATGTGACCGATATTTCATGCTCTATTGGTGACCGTGTTATCTTGTTTGGCGCAGAACATACAGCAAATGATTTTGCTACTGCAGGAGCAACACTTTCGTATGAATTACTTTGTGGATTGGGACCAAGGATAGCTGTTGATTTTGTTTGATTGTTATAAATATAACATTTTGTTTCTTTTTTGATCTCCCTTCGCTTTTCTTTATGTAAGCCCAGTATTTTAAAGTACTTTAGCGGTCTAAATCATAACACATGAAAGTTGCAGTTGTAGGAGCTACAGGCATGGTAGGTAATGTAATGCTCCAATTATTAGAAGAACGTCAATTTCCGCTTACAGAACTTATCCCTGTTGCCTCAGAGCGCTCTGTAGGAAAATTGATCCCTTTTAAAGGAAAAGAATACCCTGTCGTAAGTTTACAAACGGCTGTAGACATGAAAGCAGACATTGCTTTATTTTCGGCTGGAGGAAGCACATCTCTAGAATGGGCTCCCAAATTTGCAGAGGCGGGAACTACCGTCATTGACAATTCTTCTGCCTGGCGAATGGATCCGGATAAAAAACTGATTATCCCTGAAATCAACGCGCATTTGTTGACTCCAGAAGACAAAATCATTGCCAATCCCAACTGCTCTACCATCCAAATGTTGGTGGCCTTGGCACCGCTTCAAAACACTTATGGTATAGAACGTCTGGTGATTTCTACCTACCAGTCCATAACCGGAACTGGCGTAGCCGCTGTTCAGCAATTGGAAAATGAATACGAAGGGAAGAAAGGCGAGATGGCTTATCCTTACCCCATACACAGAAATGCCTTACCCCACTGTGATGTTTTTCAAGACAACGGTTACACCAAAGAAGAAATGAAATTGGTCAATGAAACCCATAAAATTCTTGGAGACGACACCATCGGAATTACCGCAACAGCCATTCGTATACCGGTAGTTGGCGGACACAGTGAATCTGTAAATGTGCAGCTTAAAGGAGAAAGTTCTGTCGCAGAAATTCAACGTTTATTGAGTGAAGCCGATGGCGTGATTGTACAAGATAATCCTGAAACAAACACCTATCCTATGCCGCTTTATGCCCACGGGAAAGACGAAGTGTTTGTCGGACGTATACGTCAAGATTTTTCGCAAGACAATACCTTTAACCTATGGATTGTCGCCGATAACTTGCGTAAAGGCGCCGCGACCAATGCCATTCAAATTGCAGAATACTTGAATAGCAATCGATAGATTTTGTACATTGATGGAATAAATCCTGAAATGTATGAAACGCTTAGCCTTTTATTGCCTTTTATTGATCCTTATGGGTTGTGAAGAAAGTAGCACCCTGCAGTATCCTGAAACACAAAAACAAGCTGTCACGGACACCTACTTTGGTGAAGATGTTGTAGACAATTATCGTTGGCTCGAAGACGACCTTAGCGAAGAAACCGCTGACTGGGTTGGACGCCAAAATGATGTAACTTTTGATTTCCTAAAAAAAATTCCTTTTCGAAATCAGCTAAAGGAACGCTTAGAATCGCTCTGGAATTATGAAAAAATTGGGGCTCCTTTTACCGAAGGCGACTACACCTATTTTTATAAAAATGATGGCCTTCAAAACCAATATGTGGTTTACAGATACAAAGAAGATAAAGCCAAATCCGAGGTGTTTTTGGACCCAAACACCTTTGCCGAAGACGGGACAATCTCGCTGGCAGGATTAAGCTTTTCCAAAAGTGGAAAACGTGCTGCCTATGCCATTTCTGAAGGAGGAAGTGACTGGAGAAAGGTCATTGTAATGCATACAGAAACCAAAGAAATTACAGAAGACACCCTTGTAAACATCAAGTTTAGTGGAATCCAATGGCGTGGAGAAGAAGGCTTTTTTTACTCAAGCTATGACAAACCCGAGGGAAGCGAATTGTCTCAAAAAACAGATCAACACAAACTCTATTATCATCCTTTAGGGCAACCTCAGGCAGAAGATGCGCTGATCTTTGGCGGAACTGAAGCGGAAAAAAATCGTTATGTAGGAGCTCAAGTAACAGAAGACGGAAATTACTTACTGGTCTCTGCCTCAAAATCAACTTCGGGGAATGCACTTTTTATCAAAGACTTAACCCAAGCTGATGCGGAATTAGTCCCCATGGTTTCTGATTATAAAAGCGATCATTACCTCTTGGACAGTGAAGGATCTACCCTCTACTTGGTAACCAACCACCAAGCCCCCAACCAAAAATTAGTTCGCGTTGATGCTGACAATCCAAGCATTGAAAATTGGGTGGACGTTATTCCTCACAAAGAACACGTACTGAGCATCAGTAGCGGAGGCGGCTATTTCTTTGCCGAATATATGGTAGATGCCATTTCAAAGGTATTTCAATATGATTATGCGGGGACACTTATCAGAGAAATTGAACTGCCTGGAGTAGGGAGTGTAAGTGGTTTTAGCGGGAAAAAAGACGATGAACTATTGTATTATCGATTTACCAACTATGCCAACCCGAGTGTTATTTATTCCTATGCTCCCAAATCGCAAAACAGTGCACTTTACTGGAGTCCCCCCATTGATTTTGATCCTAGTGAATATGTATCGAAACAGGTGTTTTACACCTCAAAAGACAGTACACAAGTCCCCATGATTATTACCCACAAAAAAGGACTTGAGCTCAACGGAAAAAATCCAACCTTGCTCTATGGTTATGGCGGATTTAACATTAGTCTAACACCTTCCTTTAGCATCATCAATGCCGTATGGATGGAGCAAGGAGGAGTGTATGCGGTACCCAACCTCAGAGGAGGAGGAGAATACGGAAAGGCTTGGCATGACGCGGGAACACAAATGAAAAAGCAAAATGTCTTTGATGACTTTATTGCCGCAGCAGAATTTTTGATTCAAGAAAAATATACTAACCCGGACTATCTAGCTATACGTGGAGGATCTAACGGCGGTTTACTTGTAGGCGCCACGATGACACAGCGTCCGGATTTAATGAAAGTAGCCCTCCCCGCTGTTGGCGTTTTGGACATGCTGCGCTATCATACCTTTACTGCAGGTGCAGGCTGGGCATATGACTACGGAACAGCCGAAGACTCCAAAGAAATGTTTGACTACCTCAAGGGGTATTCTCCTGTTCACAATGTAGAAAAAGGAACTGCCTATCCAGCAACCTTGATCACTACCGGAGATCATGACGATAGGGTAGTCCCTGCACATTCCTTTAAATTTGCTGCTGAATTACAAGAAAAACAGCAAGGCGAAAATCCTGTTTTGATCCGAATTGAAACCAATGCGGGGCATGGTGCAGGTACCCCTGTAAGTAAACGGATAGAACAAGCAGCAGATATTTTTGGTTTTACCCTGTACAATATGGGCTATAAAGTATTGCCCGAAAAAACAAAAGGGAAAATTAAAGGATAAAAAAAAGACCGCTAAAGCGGTCTTTTTTGTTTTTACTCCATCTCAAAATCTTCCATGAATTTTGTGGTGTAATTTCCTGCCACATAATCAGGATGATCCATCAATTGACGATGAAAGGGGATGGTGGTTTTAATTCCTTCAATGATAAACTCATCCAAAGCCCTTTTCATTTTATTGATGGCCTCTTCTCTTGTTTGCGCTGTTGTGATCAGCTTGGCAATCATAGAATCGTAAAAAGGAGGAATTACATATCCAGAATATACATGCGTGTCTAAACGTACTCCGTGCCCTCCAGGAACATGCAAGTTGGTGATTTTCCCAGGAGAAGGTCTAAAGTCATTATACGGATCTTCTGCATTGATTCTACACTCTATAGAATGCAGTTTGGGCAGATAGTGTTTTCCGGAAATAGGAATCCCTGCGGCTACCGTAATTTGCTCACGAATAAGGTCAAAATCAATCACCTGCTCTGTGATGGGGTGTTCTACCTGAATACGCGTATTCATTTCCATAAAGTAGAAATTTTTGTGTTTGTCCACCAAAAATTCTACTGTCCCTGCTCCTTCATAGGCAATAAACTCTGCTGCTTTTACCGCTGCTTCCCCCATTTTTGTTCTTAGGGCTTTGGTCATAAAAGGGGATGGGGTTTCTTCTGTCAACTTTTGATGTCTTCGTTGTACAGAACAGTCGCGCTCAGATAGGTGACAGGCCTTACCAAAACTATCCCCAACCACTTGTATTTCTATGTGACGGGGTTCTTCGATAAGTTTCTCCATGTACATCCCGTCATTACCAAAAGAAGCGGCCGCTTCTTGTTTAGCACTTTCCCATGCTTTTTGAAGATCTTCCTGTTTCCAGACCGCACGCATCCCTTTACCTCCACCTCCTGCGGTGGCTTTAAGCATAACAGGGTAGCCCATTTCTGCGGCTAGTTTTTCGGTTTCTTCATAGCTCTCAAGTATCCCTTCAGATCCTGGAATGGTGGGTACACCTGCGGCTTTCATTGTGGCCTTGGCGGTAGCCTTATCTCCCATTTTACTGATCATTTCACTTGAAGCGCCGATGAATTTTATGCCGTGCTCTGAACACATTTTTGAAAAACGTGCATTCTCGGATAAAAATCCGTAGCCCGGATGGATTGCATCTGCATTGGTAATCTCTGCCGCAGCAATGATGTTAGCCATTTTTAAATAGGATTCTGAACTCGCTGCAGGTCCTATGCAAACGGCTTCATCTGCAAATTTTACGTGTAAACTTTCCTCATCTGCTTTGGAATAGACCGCTACAGACTTTATGCCCATTTCTTTGCACGTACGGATAATACGCAGGGCTATTTCGCCCCTATTGGCAATTAAAATTTTTTGAAACATGTGCGTTTGTTTTGGTTTCTATTCTAAGCG
This sequence comes from Candidatus Arcticimaribacter sp., assembly GCA_011526335.1. Taxonomy (GTDB): domain Bacteria; phylum Bacteroidota; class Bacteroidia; order Flavobacteriales; family Flavobacteriaceae; genus Arcticimaribacter. The sequence goes on along the minus strand of WTJB01000311.1, from coordinate 60 downwards.
GGGTCTATCAAGAATAACGGCTGTTCAAATTCTACCGGAGAAGAATCATCTACCAATACC
>WTJB01000031.1 GCA_011526335.1 Candidatus Arcticimaribacter sp. | reverse complement strand
GGCCATTTCTATATGGTACTGCTTTTCGTTATAAAGAAAACGCACTTTGAATTTATCCAAACCTCTAGGCGGCAAAAGGTCTTTCGCCAATACAAACGGGCAGGGCTTTCCAAAAAAATGGCAATAGCTTTTTTCCATTCGCTTTTGATGGTACTCCAAAAGGAAGAGCTTCCCCTCTTCTGCCCTAATGCTTTCTACCAGTGGGTACATAGATTTTATCATTCAGTTCTTGATATTCTTCGTCCAGCTTGCTGTAGGCTGTAATTCCCCCGCCACTCCAGTAGAAATAGTTTTCTCCGTCTTGTTCTATATAGCGTATGGCCACGGCGCTGTCTAAATTTTCTCCATCAAAATAGCCAAAAACCCCGGTATAATAGCCCCTTGGGCGGAGTTCCGCTTCTTTGATGATGGAAAGGGTTTTGGGTTTTGGCGCGCCCGATACCGACCCGGCCGGCAAAAGGTCCCACAACAATTCGCCCAGCTGTTCGCGCCATTGGGGCGAAAGCTTCCCTTCTATTTCAGAACTTACTTGCAATAAGGACTTCCCACGGGCTTCTATGGTATCGATATAGCGAAAACGATTGACCTTTACCTCTCGGGCGTATTGTGACAAATCATTGCGTAAAAGATCTACAATGGTGCTGTGCTCCCACAATTCTTTTTTATTTCCCAAGAGTTGCTTTTCTGCATCCGGAAGATCTGCTGAGACGGTGCCCTTCATGGGGTAGGTAAATATTTTTCCTCCTTTAATCTTAATAAAACACTCGGGAGAATAACTCAGCAACTCATCTTTTAACCATAGCTTGTAGGGAGCTTGTGCTTGATAAAAGAGTTTCTCCAACGAAGCCAAACCGGATATGGGGGTAGGGAAAGTAAGGTTTGTAAGATAGGAATCTCCTTTTTTTAGGTGGTCAATGACGATGTTGTATCCCTTGGCATAAACCGTTTTGGGTAGCGGATGAGTTGTCCACTCCCCTCCTTTGGCAGGGGTATTCGCTACCGCATTCGTATTTCCATTTACCTGAAACAAGAGCGCCTTGGCATCCCATTCTTCTGTTGTCCAAACCCGGGGTTTCGCTTTTTCAAAATCGACCAAAAAGAAAAAGGGCGTACGAGCAGTAGCGTGTTTATTTACCTGAGAAATAAAGGCTTCTTCCAATTTTTTTTCGCTAAAATAAGCGCATTATTCTCCGCATGAAAATTTTGGTATGTATTTTGTACTTTTGACAAAAATTTGTTTTTTAAAAATGAAAAAAATCAGTCTCTTATTCTTTTGCGCACTTGCAGCGAATAGCCTTTTTGGTCAAGCCAATGTCAACTACACCAACGCCACTTTTGAAGTCGTAAAGAAAATCAATCAAGGGGTAAGCCAAACCGATCTAAGTGAGATAAAAGGAAGTGCTTATTTCTCAGAAAACTTTTACCCTGGAAAGGTGTCGAAAGGCGCCCAAACTTCAGATCAAGTTTATTTTTTACGCTACAACGGCTATAATGATGAAATTGAAATGGCCGATGCTGCTACGGCGCTTAGCGCAACTGAAGCTTTGGTAAAAAATAAGAATATCGCCTGTCAGTTTAACGGAGAAAGTTACCTCTATCTGATCTATAACGACAAAGAAGGAAAGCAAAATGAAGGTTACTTGATTCCACAACATTTGGGAAAAATGTATAAAGTATATACCCGTAAATACAAAAAACTGACCGAAGGAAGAGAAGCCAAAACCTCCTTGGAACAAGACATCCCACCGCGTTTTGTCGATCAAGAAGAAACGCTACTGCAAATGGGAGACAATGCGCCTCAGGTGATTAAAATAAAATACAAAAATATCCTCGCCCTATTGAGCGGAGAAGCCTTGACAAAAGCCACAGCTGAAAAGGGGAAATTTAAGAAAATGAAAACCGTTGATGAGCTGGTTGCATTGGTAAAGCAGATAGAATAAATCATTCGACATACTGTACATTTAAAAAGGGCATTTGCCCTTTTTTTTATGGGGAGTGCTTGCCTTTTATTTCCTACAATTATGCTTCGATTTGCTTTGGGCTCATGTACCGCATTGACCTAAATCAAGGGATTCGAGCGATCAATAGGGTGAATTTTAACTAAAATTTTAACGTTTAACACCAATTTATCTGATTGAATAACAGTTTTTTAGGTTCAATGTTATCAAAATATTAGCAAAACCTTAACATTTTGAAAATTTTACTTATTTTAGTGCGATTATTAACTATATATATAACTATGAAAAAACTATTACTTTTATCATCCGCCTTTATGCTATTTGCATTTGGAGGATGGGCACAAAAGACCGTTACAGGTGTAGTTTCTGATGATAGTGGTTTACCACTACCTGGAGCTACAGTTGTAGAACAAGGTACAAGCAATGGTGTTAGTACAGATTTTGACGGAAACTTCTCTATTGAAGTTGCTGAAGGAGCTGTATTGGAATTCAGTTTTGTTGGTTACTCTACCGTACAACAAACTGTGGGTTCTGGAGACACAATGAACGTTACTCTTGCCGCTGACAATGAGCTGGAAGAGGTGGTTCTTACTGCTCTTGGTCTTGAGAAAAAGAAAGATGATGATCTTTCCTCAACTTCAAAAGTAGAGGTTGACCAACTGCAACGTGCAGGGGAAGCTGGGGTTCTTCAAGGACTTTCTGGAAAAACTTCTGGGGTAAACATTACCCGTAACTCAGGAGATCCAGGTTCTGGAGCCTACATCCAAATCCGTGGTCAGAACACCATTAACGGGGACAACTCTCCATTAATCGTATTAGACGGTGCAATTATCTCTAACGCCAACATTGGTGGAGGTACTGCAGGGGTAGTTCAACAATCACGTTTAAATGACATTAACCCAGAAGATATTGCTGAAGTATCTGTAATTAAAGGTGCATCTGCAGCGGCAATTTACGGTACAGGAGCTGCGAACGGGGTATTGGTAATCAATACCAAGCGTGGTTCTAAAGACAGCAAAGGCTGGAGTGTAAACGTTAAGAGTTCTATCGCTATTGATCAAATCAATATGGAGTGGGACAAGCAAGGTACTTGGGGACAAGGATATCCTGCTGACTGGTTAGGTGGTGCACCGGGTGAAGGTGTATTTATCGCTAACACTGGTTTCTCTTACGGAGACAAAATGAGCTTACGTGCTGGTGGAACTGATGCTTACGATTTCTCTTCTCGTTACTTTGTTGCTGAAGATGGTACACGTTACGGTGCTATTGCCAACGGTTCTATCACTAACAACGCTGGTGGTAAAAGAGATAAGACAGACTACAATGACCACAACCGTAACTTGGTTTTCGGAAATGGATACACGTATGAGAACTCTGTAAACTTCTCTTATAATGATGAGAAAAGCAGAACTTATGTGTCTTTTGCCAACTTTGACCAAGATGGTATCATGAAAGGAAACTCTGATTATAAGAGAACTTCTTTAAAATTGAACAACACGACTCAAGCTACTGACAAATTGTTAGTGAAATTATCTTCTTCTTACACGACAATCGAATCGAATCGTGTACAGACAGGATCAAACTTGAATGGTTTATACTTAGGATACTTAAGAAACTCTCCTGACTTCAACATTGAAGACTACAAAGGAACAAACTACAGAATTTCTGGAGGTACAGAATATGTAACACCAAATTCTCACCGTTCTTACCGTAGAGATACAGGATCTTACCGTGTATTCGATACAGCATCTGGTGCGTTTAACTATGCAGCACCTTCTTACAACAATCCATTATGGACGTTGAATGAGCAGCAAAACATCAACACCGTTGATCGTTTTATCTTTGCTCCTGAAGTAAACTATAACATTACAGACAACATGACTTTTGTTGCACGTTATAGTATTGACTTCTACCAAGACAACCGTACAGATTACCAACCTGCAGGTTCTGCTGGTGACGGGAACAACGGTACTTGGGGAGAAGATCGTATCTCTCAAAAGCTAACGCAAATGAACTTGTTCGTTTCTGGAGATGCAGCCATTACAGACAACATTGCTCTAAACTACGTAGTAGGTTACCAAACGTTTGAAGATAACTACAGAAGATTAAGTGCATTTGAAGCTGGGTTCACTAACCCTGATCAAATCTTCTTAAACCCCGGTAACGCAGGTGGTTTAAACTCTAACCCTTCTGGTTACAACGCACTTACACGTAAGAACGGGGTATACGGAGTATTGAACTTCGAACTTTATGACAACCTATTGGTTGAACTTACTGGTCGTGGAGAAACGGTTTCTACCCTTCCAGGAGCTGGAATCATTTTCTACCCATCTGCATCTGTTGGATACAAAATCACCGATCTAATTGGTGTTGACGCAATCAACTTTGCAAAAGTAAGAGCTTCTTACGGGGAAGTAGGGATTGAAGCAAATCCTTATGCAACTTCAACAGTATTTGGTCCTTCAGGAGGAATCGGATCTGGATGGGGTGACGGATTTGACGGGTCACTTTACGGAAACCCATTCACACAGTCTTCTACCAGAGGTAACCCAGACTTAAGAGAAGAGCGTAAGAAAGAATTCGAAGTTGGATTAGACTTACGTTTACTCAACAACAGAATTACGCTTTCTGGTACATACTATGACAATGCTACAGAAGGGGGTATCTTGGCTTTGCCAATCGCACCATCTTCAGGATTTAGCTCTTCATTACAAAATGCTGCTAAGATCACGAACAAAGGGATCGAGATTGACTTCTCTGCTGCACTTGTACAAAGCGAAGACTTAAACATCTCTATCAACGGTAGTTTTACACAAAACAAAAACTTAGTTGAAGATTTAGCGGGTAGTTCTTACCTAGGATTAAACGGATTTACATCAACTTCTTCAGGAATTGCAGAAGGCTTTGCTTTCGGTGTTCTTAGAGGGGGGGCTTACCAAAGAGATGATGCAGGTAACTACGTGCTAAACTCAAATGGTTTCCCAAATGCAGATCCTGAGAAAAAAGTAGGTGTTGGTGATCCAAACCCTGACTATCGTGCAGGTTTCGGAACGTCTATCAACTACAAAAACCTATCTTTCACAACACTATTCGAAACGTCTCAAGGAAATGACCTTTGGAACGGAACTTACGGTGTATTGAAATTCTGGGGTATTTCAGAAGATACTGACATCGAAACAGTAAACAACACAGGAAGTACTATCGTAAATGCTTACGGTACACCAATTCCAAACGGAGCAACTTTCCGTGGATACATCGAAGACTTCGGTGGCGGACCTGTAGCTGTTGATTCAGAATGGTGGACAACCAATGGTGGTGGATTTGGAGACGTTAGTGAAATCTTTATTCAAGATGGATCTTGGGTGAAACTAAGAGAGGTAACACTATCTTATAACTTTGACCAAGCGATCTTAGACAAGCTAAACTTAACCAATCTATCACTTGCCGTATCTGGAAGAAACTTGTTTACTTGGACAGATATCGAAGGATTTGACCCAGAAAACAACCTAACAGGTGCTTCACGTGGTCGTGGTCTTGAGTACTTCAGTAATCCAGGTACTAGATCAATTTTAACAACACTTAGATTCGGATTTTAATAAACAACAGTATGAAAATTAATAAGTTATTTCTAACAATTTTTGCTGCCGCAGCGGTTGCAAGTTGTGAAAGTTATACAGAAGGATTGAATGACGATCCTAATGCATTTACTGTTGCTTCATCAGATTTGTTAATTGGTCAAGTTCAGTTGGCCCTGATGCAACATATGGAAAGCAACAATGCACGTTATGCTGGTGTATTTGCTAATACTATGACTGGTGGTGACCGTCAGTATTTAACACTAAACACCTATTCTCCTAACCGAGGAAACTATAACGACATGTGGGGGGATTCTTACCTCTCTGGAATCAATAATGCGCAGTTGATCATCAACGACGATAATGCCGGTGATGTGATCAAAGGAATTGCGAAAATCGTTCAAGGTACACTATTTGCAGATTTGGCTCTTCTATACGGAGACGTTCCTTTCTCAGAAGCTGTGCAACCGAATGATTACCCAACTCCAGCTTATGATGGCCAAGCGGCTGTTGTAGATGGCGCTATTGCACTGATTGAGCAAGGTATTGCACAAGTAGGAGCCACTACCATTTCTGCAGGATTTGGAGGGAACCGTTTGGCAGGAAGCACTTGGGCTGCTGCTGGACACACTCTAGCGGCACGTTATGCGCTTTCTAAAGGAGATTACAGTGGTGCGATTAGCCACGCTAACCAAGGGATTGCTTCTTCAGCAGGAAACTTGGTAAGCTTACACGGTACTTCTCCTGAGAACAGAAACTTGTTCTACCAGTTTATCGTTGATGAGCGTCAAGACTACCTTGTAGCTACGGATTCTCACTTAGTTCACCTTTTGGATGCTGATGCTTCTAACGGAACCCGTAGATTGGCTACTCCAGGTCAAGCTGCACAATACAACAGCTATTTCGAAACTGTTGGTGCTGAAGTTGCCTTGAGAACAAGTGACGGAGGTCGTTTTGCTATGACAGCTTCTTTCCCTCTTGCAAGCTACGTTGAGAATCAATTGATTCTTGCTGAAGCTAAGCAGAGAACGAATGATGATAATGGGGCTAGAGCTCACTTGAACAATGTACGTGCGGAATTTAGAGCTATGTACAACAGTGATACTACTGGTTTCCCTGATTCAGCAGCTTCAGGTAACGACTTGTTATTACAAATTCTTGAAGAAAAGAAAAAAGCAAAAATGCTTTTACAAATACATGACGAGCTTATTTTTGAGAGTGCAAAAAAAAATGAGACCGAAGTAAAAAAAATAGTTAAAGATGCGATGACATCAGTTTCAAGCTCAGAACATCATATGTTTTCAATACCATTAGAAGTTAGTATTAACTCTGGAAACAATTGGGGAGAAGCCCATTAAACGCCTA
>WTJB01000343.1 GCA_011526335.1 Candidatus Arcticimaribacter sp. | reverse complement strand
TCGTAATCGTGGTCATTTTGCTGCCATAGTAAGAGTAGCGCTCTCTGACGGTATAATTACAGAAGAAGAAAAAGCCTTCTTGAATCGTACTGCGATCAACCTTGAAATTGAAGATAGTGAGGTAAGCCTTATCATGGACAATCCAGAAAAATATCCCATTAATCCTCCCACCAATAAGCAAAAAAGACTGGAACGTTTGTATGACCTTACCCGTATGGTCTATGCGGACAACATCGCAGATGAAGGGGAGGTACAATTACTCCAACGTATTGTTGTAGGCCTTGGTTTTGCTACTGAAGAAGCCGAATCAATTGCTCAAAAAGCACTGCAATTGATCGCGGACGGTAATGATGAGGAGGATTTTGTTGCAGCCTTCTAAAGCTTCGCTTTAAGCAATACCGCATTTCCTACAAAACATATCCCTGCATTGGTTACAGACAATGCCAAGGTTCCCATAGGGATCCAAAAAATATTGTGCTCCATTTTGTAAATGATGGCTTCCCCCAAAAGAGACAATCCAAATCCTACTAATATCAATCCAACTACAGAATAGATATAGGCTTTCTTTTTAGCGTTCATTTTTTACTTTAAAAGTAAAAATAAAAATCAAGGTAAAGGAACAAAATGGGTTACACTATAGTCCATCTCCTCATCGGCAATGAGGTCACTTTGGTCGATGTAGATACGTGTAGGATAGCCGTAAATAGAATGATAAGTGATTTGTACTACTTGTGGGTTTAATGCGGTTTGCCCTTCAATAAATTGGAAAAGTTCGTCGATGGTAGGATAGGCAAAATTACTTTCTTGATAAGCAAGTCCGTTTACTTCTGTTATCTCACCATTAAGTACTTTTATTCTGTTGGGACCTACAAATTCAGTATGACAAAAGCAGACTACAGTTAAATCAAAAACATAAGAGTCAATCTCATGATCCATCCATTTTTTTAGATTCTGATCATAAGGATTTTCAGCCATAGCATTCTCTTTTTCGCATTGCAAAAAGAAAAAACCAAGCAGGAAGAAGAGGGCAAACTTTCTCATACACTCGTTTTAGACAAAAATAATGCCATCATGAATAATGTCGTTTATATGGAAAATAAGATACAAGTCCCAAAACAGCCACAAATGCCACCGAATAGTACACAAAATCTGGTGTGATGATTTTATCACCGCTCGCATAAGAATGCAAGCCAGTCAAATAAAAATTAACGCCAAAATAGGTCATCATTATACTGGCAAAAGCAACGATACTGGCCAGATTAAACAACCACTTTCCGCGCAATCCTGGAATCAATCGCATATGGATTACAAAAGCATACACCATAATAGAAATTAATGCCCAGGTCTCTTTGGGGTCCCAGCCCCAATATCTTCCCCAACTTTCGTTGGCCCACATACCGCCAAGAAAATTACCTATGGTTAACATGATCAAACCAATGGTTAAAGAAAGCTCATTGATAATGGTCAATTCTTTAATGTTTAGGGCCATTCGCTTCTTGTTCTTTTCTTTTGTCAGAATCATAAGCAGTAAGGCCACTATACCAATGATCATACTCAAGGCAAAAGGACCATAGCTTCCTACAATGACCGCCACATGAATCATCAACCAATAGCTATCCAACACCGGTTGAAGATTTGCAATGGCGGGATCCATCCAATTCCAATGGGCTATCATCAAAATCATAGAGGCCACAAAGGTGGTAGAAGCTAGCGTTAAATTGGACTTTCTTCCAAAGACCAATCCGAAAAAAACGGTCGCCCATGCCACATAAATCATAGATTCGTAAGCGTCACTCCAAGGGGCATGACCAGAGATAAACCAGCGGGCGACAAGACCTGCAGTATGCAAAAGAAAGAGAACGAAAGTTACCCCCTTAAAAAAGGAAATAAACCCACGAACAATACGGGTATCTCTAAAAATTTGAACGATTAGAAATACAAAAAATAAAAATCCGGCATATAAATACCAACTGAACAATTTTTTGAAAATATCGTATTTGTTATACAAAACCTCAGCCTCGATTCGACTTGAGCTTGGCATCACCTTTTCTCCAAATTTGACTTGAAACCCTTTTAAGCTTTCCAACAATTCGTCTGCTTGTGTATAGTCTCCATCGGCTTTTGCGGCCCGTAAAGACTGAAAATACAGCGGCAAAACGTTATTGACATAAAGCGAATCTGTTCCTTTAAAACTGGCTTCTTCCAGTTCAGGAAAAGAAACCCATCGATTGTTTTCATCCTCAGGGATCGGAAAAATACGAAGCACCTTTCCTTCCAAAGCAGAGTAGAGTAAATTCACTCTTCGGTCTACTTCAATAAAATCTTTTTGAAACTGATTGGGTACTCTGGCTTTATAAGCATCTTCTAGTTGTGAGGCAATCTTGTAATTGCCTTCTTCGTCAAAAAATGATATCAGAGAGGCGTACTTGGCTTTTGGTGCTACCCCGGTAATCTTTCGGATAGAGTCATTTCCCCGCTTCAAATAAATAATCGGGATATTGTACCATAAGGCAGGACCATTGAGGATTGACAGCAGTACCTGATCAGAATTTAAACCATGGTAACGATCATTTTTACTGACTTTACGGAGAAGCTCAGAAGAATAGGTATTGGCAGGCTTCATTCTTCCGCCAAGATCTTGGATGACTAAAGATCCAAATTTTGCCGCATGTGAGGCAGAAAATGCGTCTGCCACTACCAGGGAATCAAAATTTACCTTCGATCGCGTATGCAAGTGTTCTTGGGCTTGTACACTCCCCAATGAAAACAAAAGCAAGAGAGATAAGGTAGCCTTTTGCTGTTTAATTTTATCCAACTGTTTTGCTAAATCTTTAAAGCGCGTTTTCCCTAAAAAGAAGATCCCTATCATGCTAAAGTAGAGCAAGAAATATCCAACATAAGTCACCCAAGTTCCCCACCAGTCGTGGTTTACAGACAATACCGTTCCCTTTTCATCTGGATCAAAGGAAGCTTGAAAAAATCGATATCCTTGATGATCCAATACGTGGTTCATATAAATGTCATAATCAAATGTTCGCGTATCTTCTACCCGAATTTTACTTTCAAAAGAAGCATAACTTTTTTCTGTCCCAGGATATTTTTCGGCAACAAAATCTTTGAGGTAAATAGAAAAAGGCAAATCCAATTCCAATGAACCATACTGGACATAAAAGTCCAAGCCCCCTACCGTTATTTTCTTTGGGTCATTACTACTGCCCTTCCCTCCTAACAAGGTGATAATTTCAGATTCTCCCTCAGAAGAAACCTCCAACCGAAGCGCATCTTGCTTTACCCCTTGCTGTTCCTCCGCTTTTACGATATCAAACTTTCCGCGTAAAACAGGTTCGGGAATCACAAATTGAAAATTAGGAAATGCGTATAAAGACCGCAATTGCAATATTTGTTTTTCTCCACTGATCAAATTCCCTTGAAACTGATCGGCCATGCGCATAAAGGTCCCCTCAAAGGGTGAGGTAACATAGTATTCGCCCTGCTCTACTTCTATGTTGATGGCCCCTTGAATGGGGTTGTTTAGAGTAAAAAGTAAGTTGTGTATGTTGACCACCTCACCCTCTTTGATGTAGTGATCGTGGCGGTTTCCGTCGCTTGCCTCGACAATTTTCAAATAACGATCTCCCTCAGCATCAAGCACTAATCCTTCGGTAGCATTTTCCATAAAATCAACGAAATCGATCACAAAATCTTGTTCCTTAAAATTATCGTTTACCTGAAAGGCATTGTCTACATGCTCTGACAACAAGACCTCTTTTTGAAGTTTTTTGCGTAACGCTTGACCTTCAAATTCACCATCGACCAATACGGTGAGGTAGGTTTTTTCCGACAAAAAGGTGTTGGAACTTTCTCCTTCGCGAATGGGCATGACCCCTTCATACCCAATGTAGCGGGTAATGAATGCTCCCAAAAGAATAAGAATAAAGGATAAATGCAAGGCCAAAACAGCCCATTTTTCTTTTCGAAGAAGGCGATACTTAAAGATATTTCCAATAAAATTGACCACAAAAAGAGCCATGATCAATTCAAACCACCAGGCATTATAAATCCAAATTTTGGCCGTGTCAGTAGAATACCACGTTTCTATAAAGGTACCCAAGCCCATGGCGGTGGGGAAAACAATAAAAAGGAGTGACATTAATCTATTAGAGGCCAGGTACTTCCAAAATATTTCTTTCATCAAACAATCCGCTTCTTTAGACGACAAAGATAATTATTTCGCCTGCCTTTTTCTAAGCAAAACGTGAATTAATTGTTTAGGATAAAAATGAAAAGTAGAAGCTGAACAATTACACCACTTAGGGCCGATTCAAATATACGCGCAAGGGGAAAACGGGCTAGAAATAAGGCTAAAAAACGCATCGTTGCCATTACGGCAATCAACAACAAAAACATGGAATAAACGTTTGCAGGACGCTGAGCGATTAAAAAAACATTTACAGAACCTATAAAACCGATGATAATGAGCGAGGACGTAGCGGCCAATAAAAAGTGGTTGGAATACAATTTTTGAAATGCAGTAAGAAATTTCATGATAAAGGATTTAGGTTCTCAAAATATACATTTTTTTTGGCAGTGATATTTTTGATTTTAGTGGGCAAGTGAACTGGCTTAAAAATGAGGGAGAGAAAAATTAAAAGAATTAAAAAACCACATTTCGATTAAGATCACCGAAATTAAGTCGAGATTATGATTATTTTTAAACCATGATAAAGGTAGTTCTTCTCGGTGCAGGAAATGTTGGAACGCATCTCTTTCGGGCATTGCATAAAGCAGAAAACATCTCCCTTATTCAATGGTACAATCGTTCTGCACAGTCCCTTAAAGAAGGCAAGGGAAAAGTAAAAACCCTTACCCAACTTGATGAACTTGTTCCGGAAGCAGATCTTTATCTCCTATCTATTTCGGACGATAATATCCCAAAACTAAGCAACAAGCTCATAAGCTGCAAAGGGATCATAGCCCATACGGCGGGCAGTGTGGGTATGGAGACCCTAAACCCATGTAAAGATCATGGGGTATTTTACCCACTACAAACATTTTCAAAACAAAAGAAGGTAGACTTCGAACAGGTTCCCTTATGCCTAGAAGCCAACACTGAGGAGAATTTCACGCTTTTAAAACAAGTCGCCATTACACTTGGCGGACCTATACATAGAATCGATTCAACCCAACGAAAAGCCTTACATATTGCCGCTGTTTTTGTCAATAATTTTGTCAATCACTTATATGCGGTGGGCGAACAGTTGTGTCAAGAACACCAGGTACCTTTTTCTGTTTTACAGCCCTTGATTGCAGAAACAGCCGACAAAATCAAAAGCCTTTCGCCAAAAGCAGCGCAGACCGGTCCTGCCCTCAGAGGGGACCAACAAGTACTGAAAGATCATTTAAGCCTACTTACAAAAACAACACAAAAAGAACTTTATCAACTAATTTCAACAGCAATACAACAAGATGGATAAACCCAATTACAAGGCCCTGTTACCCAAAATCACCACTTTTATTTTTGATGTAGATGGGGTATTGACCAACGGAAAAGTTCTCGTCACCACCGAGGGAGAGATGTATAGAGAAATGGATACCAAGGATGGATATGCCCTTAAATGTGCCTTGACACAGGGGTTTAAGGTGTGCATTATTTCTGGGGGAACCAATGAGGGGGTGCGCAATCGACTAAGAGCCCTTGGGGTGTATGATATCTATTTAGGCGCGCATCATAAAGCAGAACCCTTTCAAGACCTTTTAGACAGCTATAATTTATCGCCCGAAGAAATACTGTACATGGGAGACGATGTTCCTGACATCGAAGTGATGGAACAGGTAGCCGTAGCCGCCTGCCCTCAAGATGCCGTTTCGGATGTCAAAGCCATTTCGAATTATATTTCACACAAAAAAGGAGGAGAAGGTTGTGTACGCGACATTGTAGAACAAACCTTACGCGTACAGGGAAAATGGCTGACTACTATTGGCGCAAAAAACGACTAGTATGAAGCGTTTCCAAGGCACTAAAATCATCTTGGCCTCTAATTCGCCAAGGCGGCAACAATTTTTAAAAGACATCGGCTTAGATTTCGAAATAAAAACACATCCCGTAGAAGAAATCTTTCCGCCCGAACTGAAGGGAGCAGAAATTCCGGATTACTTGGTAAAACTAAAAGCAGCCCCCTTTACTCAATTAGCCCCGCAAGAATTGGTCATTACCGCCGATACCATAGTATGGTGCGAAGGGGAATGTTTAGGCAAACCAACAGATAAAAGCCATGCCAAGCATATGCTAGAACAACTTTCTGGAAAAATGCACGAAGTCATAACCTCCGTAGGGTTTACCCAAGCACATCAACAGCATGTCCTACACCAAAGCAGTAAAGTTTATTTCAAAACATTAAGTGAACAAGAAATTGACTTTTACATTGAAAACTATCAACCCTTTGACAAAGCAGGAGCCTACGGAATTCAGGAATGGATAGGCACAGTTGCCATAGACAAGATTGAAGGAAGTTATACCAACATCGTTGGCTTGCCTGTTGCCCAAGTATTGGCTACCTTGGAAAAAATTTGCCACGAATGAAAAAACTCTTTTGCCTTCTTTTTTTGTTTAGCCTTAGCAGTTATGCGCAACTTTCCTCTACCTTTAAACAGCATTGGTTTGATGGGCATGCTGAAATAAGCTCCTACGCCTTAACCCAATCGCGCTATGGCGAACAACGCCAAGGAAAGGCCGTATTGATTTTTGTGACCGAAGATTTCTTGGCCAAAGAGCAAGTCAAAGCCAACCGAAAGTCCAAGACAACGATACCGGTATTAAAATCCAATAGAACGAAAAATTTCCTTACCGGAATATACCCCTATGCTATCATGAGCAGCAGTTTTTCCTCCTTACGCAAAGGACATAGCCTTATTAAATC
>WTJB01000308.1 GCA_011526335.1 Candidatus Arcticimaribacter sp. | reverse complement strand
GTCAAGACTATCGGCGTCAAGGGAAGAATAAAACCCTCCTGCCTCTTCTGAAAGTTCTCTGTTTAAAAATTGAAAGCTAGCGCTGACTACTTCTTTGTACAAAGGATTGGGGTCATCCAAATAAGCTTTACTGTATACCTCCATAAGTTGGCCGTTGTCATATCCCATTTTTTCAAAATGGGGGATGTGCCATCGTTCATCAACAGCATATCTGGAGAATCCACCTCCAACGACATCAAAAATCCCTCCCATAGCCATTTTATGAAGACTCAAGTGTAAGTGATTTTTGAAAAGAGGACGTTGGTGCCTGGTACCCAATTCAAGTTCCCACTCCAAGAAACAGGGCATCATAAATTTCGGAGCTCCTTGAAGTCCTCCCCACTGATGATCTAGTTTTTGGGTTAGAAACACGATACTTTCCTCCAAGGCCTCTAAAAAAGGTATCGTGCTATTGGGATGCGGGGTCAATTCATCATTTTGCATGCCTTGATGCAGTTGACTAGCATAGGTTTCCAATTTGTCTTTTTCCTTTTTTTGAAGCTCCAACAATTGATTGAGGACCTCTATCCAGCGTTTTTTGGGTAAATAGGTCGCTCCCCAGATCGGACGACCGTCGGGTAGGGCAACGATATTTAAGGGCCACCCGCCTTGTCCAGTGAGCAACTGCAGTGCACTCATGTAGATTTGGTCTAGATCAGGGCGTTCTTCTCGATCTATTTTTATGTTTACAAAGCCGTCATTCATCACCTGCGCTACTGTGACGTCTTCAAAGCATTCTTGTTCCATAACATGACACCAGTGGCACGAGGCATATCCTATACTGATTAATAGAAGTTTCCCCTCTTGTTTTGCTCTGTCAAGAACCGCCTTGTCCCACGGGAACCAGTCTACGGGGTTGTACGCATGTTGAAGCAAATAAGGACTTTGCTCGTGGATGAGTGCATTGGCCTTAGCCATTGATGGCACTTACAGTGGCAACTTTACCGGGCAACATTTCTTTCAGCATATTTTCTATACCGCTTTTTAATGTTAAGGTAGAAGACGGGCATCCGCTGCAAGCACCTTGCAGGATAACCTTGACGCTTTTTTCATTTTCGTCATACGAATCAAATAGAATATTTCCGCCATCAGAAGCTACTGCGGGTTGAATGTATTCTTCAATGATGTCTACAATTTCTTTTGCTGTACCTTCAAGCGCTTCTTGTTTTTTTTGAGAAGCTTCTGCTTTACTCTCTTGAATAAGGTTGATGATGGCCTTTCCGTCTTCTATATACGATCGTAAAAATTCACGGACCTCCATGACCACTTCTTCCCATTCGGTGATATCAAATTTGGTAATCGAAATATAGTTCTTGTCCATAAAGACTTCTTTCACAAACGGGAAATGAAACAAGGCTTGGGCCAAGGGGGCATCGGCGGTATCATCTATATTTTTAAATTCTTGAATTTGGTCTACCAATGGTTTGTTGGCGACAAACTTCATCACGCCAGGATTGGGGGTGCTTTCTGCATAAACAGTAACCGGAATTTTTTGGGTGACTTCAGGGGCTTTGTACGGGGCTTCCGCAGAGGATAAGAAAGTTTCAATTTCCTGTGCTACCTCAGACAAGACATCCTCCCATTCCAAAATATCAAATTTTAGAATTTCGATGGCTTTGTCATAAAGCACTACACTTTTTACAAAGGGCAAATAAAACATTTTTTGCGCCAGAGGAGAAGGTTTTGCTTCTTCTATATTGTTAAACCGCAACGGTTGATTCACTCCTGTAGGGGTGTCAAAATCAAAGCGTGCAATAGTTTTGTTCTCTTTAATGGATCCGCGTACCTGGCTCATCGTCTTTTTTTTACAAAAATACACAAAGCCGTGTGGACTTTTGTCGGCATCTAAAACAAATTTTATAGCTTCGTAAAAAGCGAAAAATTATGCTGATAAAAACGGTACGCAACAGTACACCAAAATGGGGGAAGAACTGTTTTTTTGCGGAAAATGCAACCCTTATCGGAGATGTTGTTTTCGGAGACGATTGTTCGGTATGGTACCAGGCTGTTGTCCGCGGGGATGTAAATAAGATTACTATAGGAAACCGAACCAACATTCAAGACGGTGCGGTTATTCACGCTACCTATCAAAAGGCAGCCACCTCTATAGGGAATGATGTTTCTATCGGACACAATGCTATTGTTCACGGCTGTACGCTTCAAGATAAAGTTTTGGTGGGTATGGGAAGCATTATCATGGATCATTGTGTGGTAGAGCCTTACAGTATTATTGCAGCAGGGAGTGTGGTTCCCCAAAATACCATAGTGACTTCGGGGAGTGTCTATGCTGGTGTACCGGCAAAGAAAATTAAAGAAATCGGACCGGCCTTAAGAGAAGGGGAAATTGAACGCATCGCAAAAAATTACCTGATGTATGCTTCTTGGTTTTCTACTGACCAACCCTAAGCTGCTCTACTGGGGTACCTTTGGGTAGAAAAGCTTTTAGCTGTGCTTCATGGCCTGTACAGTAAAAAAGATGTTCCCCTTTGCTGTTTTGGGCAGGATTCTGCAGCTTATTCTTTTCAAGTAGATACTGCGTTTGTCTAGCGATCGCCATACTATTGTCTACCACAACTACCTGTGGTGGGAGAAGTTCTTCCAACAATGGAACCAAATAGGGGTAATGCGTACACCCTAGGACCAAACGGTCTATATTTTGTTCCAGCATCGGTTTTAAATGGTTTGAAAGAAGTGTTTTAAGGGCAGGTGTTTCCAACCCGTTTTCTTCAATTGCCGTGACCAAACCTGTTCCTATTTGTTCTACCACTTTAATGCCTTGCGCATGTGTATGACTGGTTTTTTCAAAAAGTTTACTCGAGAGGGTCCCTTGCGTGGCCAATACCCCAATGGTTTTTGTCTGGCTTTGTAAGGCCGCTGGTTTTAGCGCAGGTTCTATTCCTACAAAGGGAAGATCGAATTTTTCTCGAAGCTTATCAATGGCATTGGTTGTGGCCGTATTACAGGCGACTACAATGAGTTTACATTCTTTTTTGATTAGGGATTCAACCACCTGAAATGTGCGTGAGATAATTTCATCCTTGCTTCTTTTTCCATAGGGAGAAAAAGCATTGTCGGCGATGTAAATGGTGTTTTCTTGCGGAAGAAGTTCTTGGATAGGTTTCCAAAGATTCAATCCTCCCACACCAGAATCAAAAATTCCTATAGGTTGCTTTTGTTGCATAGCATAAAAAAACCGTCTATAAAGATAGACGGTTTTATTTTTTCTTGAAATGATATCGGTTTAGAAACCTAAATCTTTTTTTACGTCTGCCATGAGGTCTTTTCCTTTGGCCATAATAACGCTTCCGCCTGCACTAGCATCCAGTACATAGTCAAAGCCTTGTGCAGAAGCTACTTTTTCAATAGCTGCACGGGCTTTGTCATACAAAGGGCGCATCATTTCTACTTGCTTTTTTTGCAAGTCTTGCGCTGCGGTTTCTCTGTATTGGTTGATGTTTTGCTGCATGGTTTCTAACTCTTTCTGACGGGCTTGGTTGGTCACATCAGTTTGGTTTGCGGCATCTGCAGAATACGATTGAGCCTTGGTTTGAAATTCTTTGTAGGTGTTTTCGATTTCACTAGTGTAGGTTTTCTCTAGTTGCTCTAATTGCTTTTGCGCAGCAATAACTTCAGGCATCTCACTGATCAATTTTTGCGTATCTATATGCGCTACTTTTGACTGTGCATACGTTAGGCTAGGGGCTACCATAAACAAAGCAGCAATGAATAAGTGTTTTAGATTTTTCATTCTAATTCAGTTTTAAGTGGGTTAGTTTTTAATAATGTTTTCTAGTTTAGTTTTTCGTTCTTCAATTTTCTTTTTGCGTTCTTCCGTACGCTGTAAAGCATTAATTTTTTTGAGAACTAGGTCGCTAATATCGTAATTTTTTGCGGAATACAACATAACCAAATCTGAAGATCTATCGAAAATGAAATCGTATTTACGTTGTTGGGCAATTTCACGGACAATAGATAGTACTTGGTCTTGTACGGGCTGTAGTAATTTTGTCTTTTGCACCAGGTATCTTCCTTGAGGGCCAAAATAACTGTTTTGTAGGCGGACGATGTCTTCTGCCATGATCTTTAATTCCGCCTCACGGTCTTTGATTAATTCTGGGGTCAGTAATATTTTTTCGGCTAAAAATTGTTCGCGTTGTTGTTCTAGGCCAATTTTCTTTAGTTCAATATCCTTTTTCCATTCTTCAACGCTCTTGTCTAAAAGATCACTGGCTTTTTTATATTCGGTAACATTTTCAAGGATGTAGTCCATATCAATGTAGCCCAACCTTACTCCGCGTTGTCCATAACTCCATTGCACGAGCGTTATGCTTAAAAGAAAAAGGAGAGTTGTTAAGGGCTTCATATTCCTAAAATAAGAAATTTAAAATTGTTGACCTATAATAAAGTGCGTTTCCCAGCCGTTAGGCGTTCGCAGGGCAGGGTCAGGATTGTCAAATCCGTATCCGAAGTCTATCCCGAGTAATCCAAAGGCGGGCATAAAAATACGCACCCCTGCACCAGCAGATCTTTTGGCATTAAACGGATTGAATTCTCTAAAGTTATTATACCCATTCCCAGATTCTAAAAAGCTTAGCGCAAAGATAGAAGCACTGGGTTTTAGTGTTATAGGATAACGTAACTCTAATGAAAACTTATTGTAGATCACAGAGCCGTCGTTGCCCGATAAAGATTGGTTGGGGTATCCACGCAGGGCAATATTTTCTCTTCCATCCATAGCAAAGTTGGCCATCCCATCTCCTCCTAGGAAGAAACGCTCGAAAGGAATATCTCCTCGGGCATTGTTATAAGCTCCCAAGAACCCAAAGTCTGTCTGTGTTTTTAATACCAACTTATCGACTATTCTAGTGTACCAAGTACCGTTAAATTTTACTTTGTAATACTCCAACCAACGGAATTTTTCTTGATCAATTTTAGCCTGATCAGCCACAGATTCTCCCTGATCATTAATGCTTTGGTATTTTGGGTCATCCCCTAAATTTGCAAAATCGATATCAGAGAATAGAGAAAAGGGAGGGGTAAACTTTGCACTGATAAGGAAGCTTGATCCCCCCAGCGGGAATATTGGGTTTGTGTAGGTGTTGTTTCTGGAAAGCGCTATGGTATAGGCGATGTTGTTAGAAACCCCATTACCAAAAGTAAATAGCCCCGTGAAGTAGTTTTTCAGGTTGTAGTATTGAAAGCTAATGGACTGCGAAAGGGTAAAATAATCATCCGGTACACGAAGTCGTTTGGCTAGCCCCATTGTGATACTACTGATCTCAAAAGATTGCGATTTATCAGCTCTCCCCGTAAAAAAGTCATAACGAAACTGGTTGGTGCGCGATAATGATGTTGAGAATTGAACAGGTTGTTTTCCTCCCAACCAAGGTTCGGCAAATGAAAAGCTGTAGGTGTTGTAAAACTGACTCGACTGTAAACGCAATCGTAAGGTTTGTCCATCCCCCGAGGGTACAGGTTTGTAGGCTTCTTTGTTGAAAATATTCCGCATGGAGAAGTTGTTGAACGCCAAACCAAGCGTTCCTATAAATCCACCCCCTCCGTAGCCTCCTTGGAGTTCTATTTGACTGGCTCCAGACTCTTGCAGTCCAAATTCAATATCAACAGTACCTGCATTGGGATCTACATTTTTAAACTCTGGATTGATTTGTTCTGCATCAAAAAAGCCAAGTTGCCCCAATTCACGAACCGTACGAACAACCTTGTCTTTACTGTATAACTCGCCGGGCTTGGTTCGCATTTCTCTATAGATAACATGGTCGTTGGTCTTGTCATTTCCAACCACAGAAATCTTATTGAACGAAGCGAGTTTCCCTTCGGTTATTCTTATTTCAAAATTGATGGTGTCATTTTCAGCACTAACTTCAACGGCATTGATGTTTGAGAATAAGTAGCCATTGTTTTGGTAGAGATTGCTGATGTTTTCTCCATCGGGTTTGGTGTCGTCTTGGATTCTCTTTTTTAGCAACACTCCATTGTAGGCATCTCCTTTTTTGATGCCCAAAAGGGTAGCCAATTGACGATCATTGTAGGCCGCATTTCCAATAAAATCAATATCTCCAAAGTAGTAGCGGTTTCCTTCTTCTATATTGAATTTTAGGCTTAAGGATTTTTTATTATTGACAATGAGGGTGTCGCTTATAATTCGTGCATCACGGTATCCTTTTTCTTTAAAGAAATCCAGCAAGGCTTCTCTGTCTTCCATAAAGTCCTTGGGGATGTATTTCGATTTTTTCCAAAAACGATAAAAGGCTTTCTTTTTTGTGTTTTTTAACTGCTTGGCCAAACGTTTATCGGAAAAAGTTGTGTTTCCTTCAAATTCTATTGCGTCAATTTTTACCCGCTCTCCACGATCGACATTAATCACCATTTTTAACTGGTTGGTTGCCGTGCTGTCTGGGAGTGTATTTAGAGTGACTTTGGTGTTTAAGAACCCTTCTTTTTTGTATTTATTGACAATGTAGTTTTTGGTATTGGTTAAAAAACTCTCCGAAAGTTTTTTGCCCGCAGTCAGTTCTGTTTCATTGATGAGGGTTTCCATTTTCCCTTTTCTCAATCCGTAAACTTTTACATCCGACAGGGTAGGAAGCTCTTCGATTTCAATTTCAAGGGTAAGGCTGTTTTCCTTAACGTTTGTTGCGTAAAAGTTAATGTCACTAAACAGATCTAGATTCCACAGTTTGTTGATCACGCTACTGATTTGATCTCCAGGAAGCTGTATCATTTGTCCTTGACGTAATCCGCTGTAAGAGATGACTGTTTTTTCCTGAAAACTTTTTAGTCCTTTTACCTCTATAGAATCTATGAGGTATTTTTTTCCTGGGACAAATGCAGCTTCTTGCGCAGTGAGTACGGCACTCCAAATAAAGAGAAAAAAGCTACCTAAAAAGATAGCGCGATTCAAAATGCGTTTATGGGATAAGTTGGTCGCTAGTTTTTCCAAATCTTCGTTCTCGGTTTTGGTAATTTGCAATGGCTTCTTTGAGTGCATCAGTATCAAATTCAGGCCAGTATGTTGGCGTGAAGTACAATTCTGCGTAAGCTATTTGCCATAATAAAAAGTTACTAATTCGATGTTCACCTCCGGTTCTGATCAAAAGATCTACCTCGGGTAAATTTTGCGTGTAAAGATGCTTATTTATAATGGTTTCGTCAACATTTTCAGGGGAAATTATATTATTTTTAACTTTCAAACTGATTTGCTGTACCATCTGGGTAAGTTCTTCTTTTCCCCCGTAGTTTAAAGCAAGTGTAAGCACTAAACGATCGTTGTTTTTTGTTTTCTCTACACATTCCCCAAGTATCTCTTTTACTTCCTCAGGCAATCGATCTTGGTTTCCAATGGTATTTAAACGAACCCCGTTCTTCAACATTTTGTTGAGTTCGGTTTTTAAAGAACGCACCAATAAGCGCATCAATACACTGACTTCCTCTTTTGGGCGATTCCAATTTTCGGTAGAAAAAGTATACAGGGTTAAGTATTGAATCCCTTCGCGTTGAGCGGTTTCTACGATTTCTTGCACCCTTTTTACCCCTTCGCGATGCCCAAAAACTCTCTGTTTTCCAAGGTTTTTAGCCCATCGACCATTCCCGTCCATAATAATGGCTAGGTGTGTAGGAATATTCTTATGTTCACTATTCATCATTTCTCTTTACAATAACAGGGCAAACGCCCAAAGGTAAAACTTAATGTGAAACCAGTAAAGACATACCAATCATTATTATACAATGCCCCGTGTTTTAAAAAATCGTTGTTTTCAAATTCCCCTATGGGGTTGCTTCCATCGATGTTGTCTGTAAAGGTGTAGCGTATTCCCGCTTCAATTCCCACAACAAAGACGGAGGAGATATTTCCTTTTATTCCCACCACAGCAGGAATGGCAAAGGTTTGGTCACTATCATACTTTATGACCTCTTGTGTCAGGTCGTTTAAGGTCATCAAATCGTATTGAAAATAGTTGACCCCTGTAAAAAAGTAGGGCGTAAATTCTAGATCATCATCATGAAGGTTAAAGTCAAAAAAGTTGAACTCAAAACCGGCGGAAAATTCATAAATGGGATTGTCAACGGTCAAAAAACGTCTAAACCGACTTAAATCACTGCTGTAATAATCATAGCTTTTGAGTTTAGATGTTTTAAAGCTTGCCCTTAGGGCATAGCGTGTGGTGAGATTCCATTTGTACACTGCCCCCACAGCTGTTGAGTTTGCAAAGACAAATCGGGTAGCTCCGATGTCAGAAATGGTATTGCTACCGCCGACAAAAACCCCTAACTCATGTATTTGTGCATAGCCAACTTGCACAGCGCACCAGAACAGCAATACGAAAGATCCTTTTTTCATTGAATTTAGGGTATACATAGGCGGAAGTAACCAGTGGTAAACTTCACATACTATTTAACTGAAAAACCCTGTTTTTATTGCCTAGTTGCGCTTATCTAACCCCCAATAAAGTTTTTCTTGAAGGGTTTTAAAGAAAGCATTTTCTTCCCATTGGATGGTCTTTATGGTAAAGGGTGCTTTTTCGATATGAATTTCGGTGTTTTGCGGTAAGCTAACAATACGCGAATCCAAGGACAATAAATGTTCCTCTTCTCTCCCTTCTACGCGTGCCGAAACTTTGGCATCATCGGGGAGAATTAGGGGTCTAATGTTGAGGTTGTGCGGCGCAATAGGGGTAAGGACAATGGCAGCAGTTTTGGGCGACATTACGGGGCCTCCGCTACTGAGCGAGTACCCTGTAGAACCCGTTGGGGTGGCAACAATAAGGCCATCTGCCCAATAAGTGGCTAAGGCCTGATCATTTACTTTTGTATGAACACTGATCATCGAGGCAGAGTTTTTTCGCGAAATACTCACTTCGTTTAATGCGTAACGAAAATCTGCAATACTCTCATCTTTATGAGAAAGATGTACTTCCAGTAAGCTTCGCTCGACTAGGGTGTATTCTTTATTAAAAAGTTGTTTTAATCCCTGATTAATCGATTCTTTCTGAAGGCTGGTCAAAAAGCCCAAACGCCCTGTGTTGATTCCCAAAATTGGAATATCTGTATGCCCTACCTTGGTAATGGCTTGGAGCATAGACCCGTCTCCGCCAATAGAGATTAAATAATCAAAACTCTGGTCCAATGCTTCGAAAATATGCAATTGCTCGTTGGCTTCAGTATTGTCTAATACACTAAAAAGGGAAGCCTCTACAGAGACTTTTATTTGGTTAGAAAGTAAATACTCTATCACTCCCTCGGCATACGATATCGAAGAGGGGCTATGAAATGGACTGAGTATAGCAATATGCATATCCCTTATATTTTTATCAAAAGTACAAAACAATACCTTAGGATGAAGAATTGTGATTTCAAAACTAAATCAGGCCTTTATGGCCAATTAAGTTCGTAAATTTGTCCAAAAAAAAGATGACACGTCTTAGCGTAAACATAAATAAAGTCGCCACTTTGCGAAATGCTAGAGGAGGAAACGCCCCTGATTTACTTCAGGTGGCGACAGATTTACAATCCTACGGTGCCCAAGGCATAACCATACATCCTCGTCCAGACGAACGCCATATCCGTTATTCTGATGCTAGAGAACTTCCTGCAGTGGTCCATACAGAGTTCAATATTGAAGGCAATCCCAATCCAAAATTTATAGAGTTGGTTCTTGCTGTAAAACCGGACCAGGTTACTTTAGTTCCAGATGCAGTGGATGCCTTAACCTCAGACGCCGGATGGGATACCATACAGCATCAATCCCATTTACAAGCCATCATAAAAACCTTTAAGGAGGCCGGTATACGCACCTCTATTTTTGTTGATCCAGTCCTAGAAATGGTCGAAGGCGCCAAAGCCACAGGTACAGACCGGATAGAATTGTATACAGAATCTTATGCTCGTCATTATCACGAAGATCGCGATGCAGCCATAGCCCCATACATTGCAGCAGCTGAAAAAGCCAATGCTTTGGGCTTGGGGATAAATGCAGGTCACGACTTGAGCCTAGACAACATAGCCTATTTTGCCAAAAATATACCTGAGCTTTTAGAAGTTTCTATCGGGCATGCGCTTATCTGCGAATCCCTCTATCTCGGGTTTGAAAATGTAGTGCCGTTATACCTACAAAAACTTCAATAAATCATGAGTCAATTGCATGCGCAAGTATTCGGAGAACACTCCCGCCATCTCATCATATTGCATGGCTTTTTGGGGATGGGAGACAACTGGAAAACCCACGCCAAAAGATGGGTAGAGGAGGGGTGGACAGTCCATTTATTGGATCAGCGAAATCACGGAAGAAGTTTTTGGAGTGACATTTTTGATTATCCTGTGCTAGCAGAAGATTTGAGAAATTACATCAAGGCTTCTGCCATAGAAAACTGCACCCTTTTAGGGCATTCGATGGGGGGAAAAACCATAATGCATTATGCGGGGAAGTATCCCGACACCGTAGATCGTTTGATTGTGGCTGATATGGGGGTCAAAGGATATGTCCCTCATCACCACGATATACTCAATGGATTGGCGTCCTTGGATTTCAATCGTATCGAAACCAGAAAAGAAGCCGAGGTCCAACTTCAAGCCTATGTCCCTGATTTTGGGACCCGCCAATTTTTGATGAAAAACCTGTATTGGAAAGAAAAGGGGGTGTTGGGATTACGGCTAAATATAGCGGTACTAAAACAAGCCGTAGAAACTGTCGTACAAGCCTTGCCAGATCATATCATGGTAGATCTTCCAACCTTATTTCTCAAGGGGGCTGAATCTGATTATATCGTTGAAGGCGACCAAGCAGGTATCGTCAAGCAATTTCCAAAGGCAAGTTTTGCTACCATAGAAAAAGCGGGGCATTGGCTGCATGCTGAAAATCCTGAAGATTTCCGCAATACAATCCATGATTGGTTAGAAAAAGCACAGTAATCTAACATAATGTTATAAATATTTAGTTCGCGCTGAAAACGAGCACGAATACTTTACTTTTGCTGCCTATGGACGCTAAAATTCATTTACGTTTTGCTCAAAAAGGGGATATGCCTGAGGTGCTACGACTGATTCAGGAGTTGGCCGATTTTGAAAAGGAGCCCGATGCAGTTGAGCTCAGCTTGTCTGAGCTAGAGAATGATGGATTCTCTACACCAAAACGTTTCGATTGTCTCTTGGCCGAAATGGACCAAAAGGTTGTTGGTATGGCGCTGTATTATCCGCGTTATTCTACTTGGAAAGGAGTTACCTTGCATTTAGAAGATCTAATTGTTTCGAATGCTTACAGAGGAAAAGGGGTGGGTACCGCATTGTATTCGGCCTTTTTGGCGGAAGCCAAAAAACAAAATGTACGACGAGTAGAGTGGGTTGTTTTGGATTGGAACACCCCTGCCATAAAATTTTATGAAAGTTCTGGTGCCAAGGTATTGCAAGACTGGAAGACAGTGCAGATGGACCAAGAGACCATTAATAAATACATAGAAAATAACAGCAATGAGAATATATAAGTTTGGAGGAGCATCGGTAAAAGATGCTGCAGGAGTAAAAAACATGGCTAAAGTCCTTAAAACAACGGGATATAAAGATACTCTGGTCATCGTCTCAGCTATGGGAAAAACCACCAATGCACTAGAGGAGATCGTAGAATTGTATTTTAACGCTTCTCCAGATTTCACCGCACAGCTTTTAGCGCTAGAGCAATTTCATCAAGAAATAATTTCAGATTTGATGGGCGATCAAGACGCTCCTTTAAAGGATAAGTTAAAGGCCTTGATTGGGGAGATGAAAACCTTTTTATCCAATACAAAATCGCCAAATTATAGCTTTGTATATGATCAAACAGTAAGTTTTGGAGAATTAATTTCTACCACCATTATAGCTCATTATTTAAACCATATTGGATTAGAAACGCAATGGTTAGATGCGCGTAGCTGTGTAAAAACAGATGACTATTATCGTGATGCAAATCTAGATTGGGAAGCCACAAGCACCCATATCAATGCTGCGGTATCCTCAGGGAAGTTGATTTTATCACAAGGTTTTATCGGGAGTGATTCCAACAATTTTACCACAACGCTAGGCCGCGAAGGGTCAGATTATTCAGCGGCAATTTTTGCCTATGTGTTGGGTGCTACTTCCGTTACCATTTGGAAAGATGTTCCTGGGGTATTAAATGGAGATCCAAGACATTTTCAAGACACGGTTTTGTTGAATCAAATATCTTATCGGGAAGCCATAGAATTGGCCTTTTATGGAGCATCTGTAATTCACCCCAAGACATTACAACCCTTACAACGAAAGGAGATCCCCTTATTCGTAAAGTCATTTATTGAACCTGAAGGCGCGGGAACTGCTGTGTCTAAAGGAAAAACCCTAGATCCCCATGTTCCTTGTTATATTCTAAAGCAAAATCAGGTATTGTTAAAGCTGTCTTCTTTAGACTTTTCATTTATTGTAGAAAAGAACATAAGCGAAATATTTGCGCTTTTATCCCAGTGCCAAATGCGGGTAGAATTGATTCAAAATTCCGCCATTAGTTTCTCTGTTGTGGTCAACAATAAGTACAATCGTCTGGAAGAGTTATTGCAGATTTTGCGATCAAAGTTTAAGGTCGATGTTACCGAGGGGGTAGACCTATTCACCATTCGCCATTTTGATCAAGCCGCCAAAGAAAAAGTAAGGGATCAAGCAGATAAAATCCTCTTGGAACAACGCACCAAAGAAACCCTGCAAGTGGTCATTAAGCGGGATTAATTGCCGAAAGCAGCAATGATTTTTTGGGCGATGATTTGCGCCAGTTTTTGATGACTTTCTTTGGACCATCCAGCAACGTGTGGAGATAAAAGTACGTTGGGAGCCTTTAAAAGATATTCCATATCCGCGTTTTCTTCGGAAGCCTCAAAAAGATTTTCAAAAGAGCTTTTCTCGTATTCTAAAACATCCAATGCAGCCCCAAGAACTTTTCCACTTTTAAGCGCTCGGACCAGATCGGAAGTCACGACGGCACTTCCCCTAGCCGTGTTGATTAGCCAAAAGGGGTTTTTCATCTTTTCAAAAAAAGGACCATTGATCATCTTTTGCGTCAGAGCGGTTTGTGGAGTATGTAAACTTATAATATCTGCGGATTGCTGTAAGGTTTCTAGGGATACTGGGCGAGCATATTTGTCCTTTTCAAGGGGGAGGATGTCATAAAAAATCACCTCTTTTACGTCAAATCCATAGAGCTTTTTGGCAAAGCTTTTCCCCATGTTTCCATAGCCGATTATACCGACAGTTTTTCCTTCCAATTCTACTCCTCTATGGGCCTCCCTTTGCCATTTTCCGCTTTGAATGCTTTGATGCGCCAAGAACAATTTATTGGTCAAGCCCAGCAACATTCCCAAGGCGTGTTCGCCCACAGCATTGCTGTTTCCTAGGGGAGCAGAAAACAATTGAATCCCTAATTTTTGGGCATAATTCAGGTCGATATTTTCTACACCTGCCCCAACGCGCCCAATAAATTTTAAGCGGGTTCCATGCCGTAAAAAGTCTGCATCTACAGGGAAACGACTGCGGATAATGATGCCATCATAGGCAGCGAGTTTTGCGCAAATTTCTTCTTTTGTGGAGGAGTAATCTATCGAATTTTGAAAGCCCGCTTTTTCGAGCATCTCGAGCAGTAGCGGATGATTTTCGTCTAGGTGAAGAATATGCATATTAAAATCCTAATATCAGTTGGGCGATATAGAAAAACAAGAAAATCCCAAAAATATCATTGGAGGTAGTAATAAACGGTCCTGTTGCTATGGCAGGATCGATGCCTCTTTTGTCTAAAACAATGGGAACAAAAGTGCCAATCAGCGCAGCAACGACGATAACGCCCATCATCGACACCGCAACAGTTACGCTCAAGATGAGTTCTTGTTGAACGATTAGACCGAAGGCAATTAAGACCATCGAAAGAAAAAAGCCGTTGATAAGACTAAGGCCAATTTCTTTTAAAAGTCTTTTTACCAAAGACCCTTTTACCACATCATTGGCCAAACCTTGTACAATAATGGCCGAAGATTGTACCCCTACATTTCCTGCCATGGCTGCAATCAAGGGGGTGTAAAAAAACAAACTCCGCAGTTGAGGTTGTGTCATAATGCTTTCGAAATCTTTAAGGATAAAAACACTACCTAGCCCTCCTAAAAGCCCCAAAAACAACCAAGGCAATCGGGCGCGTGTAAGTTCTACAATCGTATCATCGGCTTCGACATCATTCGATATACCTGCTGCCATTTGGTAGTCTTTGTCGGCTTCTTCTTTTATGACATCTACAATATCATCAATCGTGATTCTACCTAAAAGTTGCTTCTTTTTATTGACGACCGGGATGGCCTCCAAATCGTATTTTGACATGATTTTAGCCACCTCTTGTACGTCTTCATCTACGTAGACAAAATCTACTTTAGGGATAAAAATATCTTTGACTTTTGCGCGAGAATTGGCTGTCAAAAGATCTTTAAGCGATAGGCGTCCCAACAATTTATTCGTGGCACTCACAACATATATGGAATGCACCCGCGTGACATGCTCTGCTTGTGCCCGCATTTCATTCACACATTTCAACACACTGAGATCTTCTTTGACTTTCACCAATTCTTTTGCCATAAGACTTCCCGCCGTGTCTTCATCGTACTTTAGAAGTTCTCGTATATCACTTAAATGCTCGGGATCTTCGATCTGAGCCAGTACTTTTTCTTTCCTTTCGTCGGGTAACTCAGCAATCAAATCGGCGGCATCATCCGTATCCAGTTCTTCTACCTCTGTTGCAATTTCTTTGGCTGAGAGTTGGGTCATTATACGCTCTCGAAAATCTTCATCTACTTCTGCTAAGGCATCCGCTGTTTTTTCTGTATCGAGGAGTTTTATGATATAGACCGCCTGGTTGAGTTCGAGATCTTCAATGATCTCAGCAATATCGGCATAGTGAAGTTCGTGCAGGTGTTTGCGGATCTTTTGATCGGCTTGCTCTGCTACCCATGCTTTTAACGTTGAGAGAAAAAGCTCGTCAAGTTGAAAGTTGGCCATGCTCAATTTTTTTGGTTAGTGCAACAAAGGCATCCCCCGAGAGTTTCTCTGGGCGTTGGTCAAAGATACTATCTTCTGAAATACTTTTAGGAAGTTGTAATGTTTTTAAGCTATTTCGGAGTGTTTTTCGTCTTTGTTGAAAACTCAGTTTTACGATCTTAAAGAGCAAATCTTCATTGCAATCCAAAGTGTAATTTTCTTTTCTCCTCAAACAAATCACGCCAGAATCTACTTTTGGTGGCGGATTAAATACCGCAGGAGGAACCGTAAAGAGGTAGGTGGTTTCATAAAACAATTGCGTCAGCACAGATAAAATTCCGTAGCGTTTAGATCCCGGGGGTTCGCAAATACGCTGGGCTACTTCCTTTTGAAACATGCCTGAAAAAAAGGGGATACGCTCGCGATTTTCAAGTGTTTTAAAAACAATCTGGGTAGAAATATTATACGGAAAGTTTCCGATGATGGCCAGTGGCTGATTGCCGAAATGGTGGGTTAAATCTAGTTTTAAAAAATCTGCTTCTAAGATGTGTTCGGTATGGTTTGGGTATTTTGCTTGTAGATAAGCGATAGACTCTCGGTCAATTTCAATCAGCTTTATTTTCTCTTGTTCAAAAGGTAAAAACTGAGTGAGTACGCCCATGCCCGGACCAATTTCTAGCGCAGTATCGTAGGTGTCAAATGTAAGGGTGTCTGCAATGCGCTGTGCAATGGTGAGATCCCTCAGAAAGTGCTGCCCTAAATTTTTCTTTGGGCGAACGGCTTTCATTGTTGTGTAAATTGGTGTTGCAGTTCTGTACGGAAATAAAGCACTTTGTCCCCGTAGCGTTCTAAGCCTTCTTTTCTGAGTGCTGCTGCATTTTCTTCTAAATAGGCCGTATAGTCTGCTCTGTTATTGCAGAGGTATTGTGCAGCATAACTTACTCCCCCCATATCCTGATCGGTTATGACTTTAAACACCTTTGCTGCCGTAAATTTTCCTGTGGCAAGCATGTCTGGGAGGTGTTTTTCTTCCATCCAGTTTAACCAGTCTTTCTCAATAGAAGGTTCTATATGGGCTGTTACGTTGTAAATAATCATATTAGTCAATGCGTTTAAAACCTGTATAGGGCACCAAGGCTTCAGGGATAATGATTCCTTCAGGAGTTTGACAGTTTTCCAGTAGCGCTGCCAACACACGGGGGAGAGCCAAAGAACTTCCGTTGAGGGTATGCACCAATTGCTTCGATCCATCAGCCGTTCTATAGCGTAGCTGTAAACGTTCGGCTTGGTAGCTTTCAAAGGTCGAAACAGAACTTATTTCTAACCATTTGTTTTGTGCTGTTGAAAACAGTTCGAAGTCGTAGGTTAGCGCAGAGGTAAACCCTAAATCACCCCCACAAAGACGCAAAATACGATACGGGAGATGAAGTGTTTTTAAAAGGCTTTCTACATGAGAAATCATTTCTTCTAAAGCAGCTTCAGAACGTTCGGGGGTTTCGAATCGAACAATTTCTACTTTGTCGAATTGATGCAAACGATTGAGTCCACGTACATGTGCCCCATAACTTCCTGCTTCTCTTCGGAAACAAGGGGTATAGCCAGTTAAAGCAATTGGCAATTGACGTTCTTCCAACAACTCGTTTCGGTAAATATTGGTTAGGGGTACTTCTGCTGTAGGAATCAGGTAGAGGTTGTCCCCTGTAACGTGATACATTTGCCCCTCTTTGTCGGGCAATTGTCCCGTACCATAGGCAGAATCCTCATTGACTAAATGAGGGACTTGGGTTTCTTGATAGCCAGCTGAAGTGTTGTGGTCTAAAAAATAATTGATCAACGCACGTTGTAGGCGCGCTCCTTTTCCTTTGTATACCGGAAACCCTGCTCCCGTAATTTTGCTTCCCAGGTCAAAGTCGATAAGATCATATTTTTTAGCGAGTTCCCAGTGCGGTAGGGCCCCTTCCATGAGCGTTGGAATTTCCCCTTCATTACGCACCACCTCATTGTCTTCTTCTGTGCTCCCAGCAGGCACGATGCTTTTGGGAACATTAGGCACTTGTACTCTAGCTTCTTGCAGTTCTCTTTCGGTACTTTGCAGTTCTTCTTGTAAGGCCTTGGATTGTTTTTTGATCTCTCCAGAACGCTCTTTTAGCGCTTGCGCTTCATCGGCTTTCCCCGTTTTAAACAACTGTCCAATTTGTTTGGCAATGGTGTTGGCTTCCGCCAGAAGTTCATCCAATTGCGATTGCGTCTTTCGGCGTTTTTGATCCAATGAAATGATCTGGTCTATCAGGGCAGTATCGGTAAAGTTTCTTTTGGCGAGACCTTGTATTGCGTCTGATTTATTTTCTCTTAGGTACTTTAGTGACAGCATAAGGAAGTTGTGCTTTTAGGCGTTTAAAGTTTTTATTTTTTCAAGACAAAACAATCTGTCTTTTTCGAGTTGGTCTTTTAATAATTCGAGGGAATTGAATTTTTGTTCTTTTCGAATCATCTGCAAGATAGAAACACTGAGCTTTTGGTGGTAAATATTTTCCTCAAAATCAAACAAATGTACTTCTATGGTATGTTTTGGATCGCCTGAAACAGTGGGGCGAACTCCTATATTCATCATTCCGTAATAGTGGGTGTTATTCCAAGAGGTTTCCATAAAATAAACGCCATCTGCAGGAAGTAGTTTGTACTCTTCCTGAATCTCTAGGTTGGCAGTTCGGAAATCTAAGGTTCGTCCAATACCATTCCCTTTTCTTACCGTTCCTGTAAGGGTGTATGTTCTGCCCAAATAGCTGTTAGCTATTTTTAAATCTCCTTGTTCAAGCGCCTTTCTGATTTTTGTAGAACTTACATTGACGGAGGCGATTTCTTGTGCTTCAATTTTTTTGACACTAAAATCATAGGAGGTACCCAATTCGATGAGGTCTTCAACAGTGGCTTCTCTGTTGCGGCCAAAGCGGTGATCATATCCGATAATAAGGCTGGCTATATGAAAGCGATTGACAAGAATATCTCGGGTAAATTCTAGGGCCGTTAACCGAGAAAATGCTTTAGAAAACGGATGCACCACAAGTACATCTACACCCAAAGCGGCGAGGTGATTCTGTTTTTCTTCCATCGTGTCGATCAACCGTAAAGATTGATCTTTTTGCAAGACCATCCGGGGATGCGGAAAAAAAGTAAGTACAACGGCTAGCTGATTTTGTTTGTGCGCCTGTTTTACAAGTTTTTTAATGATTTTTTGATGGCCCACATGTACACCGTCAAATGTGCCTATGGTAAGGACACAAGATTGTGTAAGGGTGTAATTCTCAATGTCGGTAATGACCTTCACTTAAAAAGTGTATATTTATCCAGTACAAAATTAAACTTTTTTCCTCTTAATGTAGAGGTACAATGAGGTTTATGTAATGATATGAAAAAGATATTTTTTATTGCCTCTTTTTTGGTGACTCTAAGCAGTAGTGCTCAGGACAATTGGGATTTACACTTCAATAAATCACAACAAACAGAAAAAGAGGATTCCGCTTTTTTACACGCTGCTGAATTGGATTTTAATCAATTCAAAGGCAATTTGTATCGCCAAGCAAAGGGGGTTCAGAAAGGAAAGGGTCTTGTTGTAATTTCTTTCCCTAACGAAGAAGGAGAAATAGAACAATTTAGAGTCCAAGAAACGGAAATAATAGCCCCTTCTATTGCATCCAAATTTCCCAACATAAAAACATTTCGTGGAGAGAGTAGTAAACGAAAAGGGGTTTATTTACGTTTTACCATCAGTCCGCAAGGACTCAACGGGATGATGCGTACTCCGCAAGGCGATTTGTATTTACAAGCAGAAAAAGGAAATGTAAATTCGTATCACTACTACCTAAGAAGCCAAGCCGATTATACTCACTATGAAGGCTTAAAATGCAGTTTATCCTCCAAAGGCAAAACCTTAGAAGAAAACGCTAGCAAGACAGGCTTTGCAGAAAAAGCAACTACAAATGCTTTGCGTACCTATAGATTGGCCGTATCTACTTCTGGAGAATACACCCAATATTGGAGTGATGCCAATGATCTTAATGGGTCTAGACAAGAAGATGCTTTTGCGGCTGTTGTCAATACAGTAAACCGTATAAATGAGCTTTTTGAAGTAGATTTAGGCATTCGATTGCAGCTGGTTACAGACGAAACCTTCCTTTATTTAGATGCAGCGACCGACCCTTATGGTTCAAATTTAAATACTGAGGTACAAAGTACTTTAACCCAAAACCTAGGGGAAGAAAATTATGATATTGGTCATCTATTTCATTTAGGCCAACCCAATGGAAATGCAGGGAGTATAGGAAATGTGTGTTTAAATGGCAGAAAAGGAAGTGCTTTTTCCGCCCACTCTTTTCAGACGACTAACGGGAGTTCGGGTCCTTTTCTGAGTGATTATTTTGACATGGACTATGTTGCCCACGAACTTGGACATCAATTTGGGGCCTATCATACTTTTGCTTACAGCGCCGAAGGGACTAATGTACAAAGCGAGCCTGGAAGTGGGTCTACCATAATGGCGTATGGCGGTATCATTAGCGGAGAAAACTCTCAACGCCACAGCGATGTCTATTTTCATTACCACAGCATTAAGAATATCAATAACTACCTGGCCACACAATCTTGTGCTACGGTTACACCCATTAGCAATCAGGCCCCTGTTGTCAATGCAGGATCAGATTATGCTCTTCCTACCGGTACGCCTTATGTTCTTACGGCTGTTGCCACCGATACGGATGGCGATGCCTTAAGCTATTGTTGGGAACAGTTGGATAGTGGACTGGTGGGATCAGACGAATTTGGACCTGAACTTTTATCGGGGCCTACCAATCGTTCTTTATACCCTGTAAGCTCAGCTTCTAGAACCTTGCCGCGTTTGGCTAGTGTTCTATCAGGGTCACTTACCCAAACCAATCCCGGCTTATTAGATAGTTGGGAAACGCTCTCTACAGTAGGCAGAACATTGCGTTGGGGAGTCACGGTCCGGGATAGGAGTGAGGCCGCTCCGAACGGAGTAGGACAGCTGGCTCAAGACGATATGCTGATCACAATAATCGATGGCGCAGGGCCTTTTCAAACCACCAATTTAGCAGCCGCTGCAACCGTATGGAAAACAGGTGAGAATGTCCTGATTGAATGGGATGTTGCCCAGACAGATCAAAGCCCAATAAACACCCAAACGGTTTCTATATTTTTATCGGATGATGGCGGACTTACATTTCCACACCTGCTAAAATCACAGACACCCAACGATGGCGAGGCAGAAATTGTTGTCCCAGAAGGGATAGCCACCAATCGTGCACGGGTAAAAATCGTGGCAGATAATTCTATTTATTTCACGATAAATCCAGCAAATTTTCAAATACAAAATCGATCCTTTTCAACAACCTTCCAGCAAGCTTATGGACAAACGTATTGTGGTGCTAGCGGGACGTTGAGTCTTCCCTTTCGTTTGCAGTCCTATGGTGGGTTTAGTGATAATGTTCAGCTTAGCTTGGAAAATGTTCCTGCAGGCGTGTCGGCTACCATAAGCCCCTCCGTCCTCAATGGAGACAATGTGCCGGGCTCGCTCACGCTTTCTGACACAGAGAATTTAGCGGGAGAATATACCTTTACCTTGGTGGGCACTTCAGGGGCTCTAGTAGAACGGCAAAATATTAGTTTGCGCTTTTATTCCGCTACAGTTCTTCCTCCGGTCTTAAATGCGCCAAGTGAAAACGCGACAGGGGTTAACCCGATTGCGCAGTTGTCCTGGACTGCCAATCCGCAAGCAGTGTCGTATACGGTACAGTTAAGCACTCAAGAAGACTTTTCTTCCGTTGTCGTCAGTCAAACAACGGCTACCAATACCTTTCAGACCGAAAGCTTAAATTCATTAACCAACTATTTTTGGCGTGTAAAAACAGTAAATAGCTGTGGGGAAAGTTCGTATTCTTCCCCCAGACAATTTACTACCCTATCTATTTCCAACCCAGAAATATCAGCTGAAAACTTACCCCTACCTATAGCAGATGGTACCTCTACTGCTGAGAGCATTACCGAGACTACCTTCATGATTGCAGATAATTTGACGATTCTTGATTTGAATGTCTTTATAAATCTTACGCATACCTATACCAATGATCTGACCATTAAATTGATTTCTCCTGCTGGAACTTCTATTACTTTAGTGCAAAATAAGGGCGGTTCAGGGAATGATTTTACCAATACGATTTTTGATCAAGAAGCACCTTCCTCTATTGCTAGTGGTAGCCCTCCTTTTACAGGGCCTTTTATTCCAGAAGGCGATCTTAGTGTTTTGTACGGGACCATGTCAAGAGGGGTATGGCGTCTGCGTATTGAGGACAACTATGTCGAAGATATAGGCACCCTCCTAGAAGCGCGTTTACAGTTATTACTCGACGGGCTGATTCAACCCAATGATGATGAAGATTTATTTGTCAATGCAGAAGACAATTGTCCCACGGTAACCAACCCAAGTCAGAGTGACTATGATCAAGATGGGATAGGCGACCTATGTGATATAGATTCTCCTCAAAACATTACCATCAGTAAAAGCGATGAGACCTGTGCCTCTAGTAATAACGGAGAAATAGCGATCAGTACCATAGCTTTATTCCCGTATACGCTTCATTTAACCGGTCCTAATACGGATAGGACCTTACCGATTACCAATTCTTTTTTACGATTAGATAATCTCTCCAGCGGGCGTTATACCTTGTGTATTACTTCTAACGATGTGCCCGGATATAAGCGCTGTTTTGAGACGTTTATCAATGAACCTCAACCCCTAAACGTAAGTAGTATCATCAATTATAAAGCGGGTCAAATAAGCCTCTCTTTAAAAGGTGCTGAAAACTATTTTCTGCAACACAATGGGCAAAAAATAGGCATTACCCAAAAGGATAATGTCCTTCTGGCTCTTAAAAAAGGATACAATGAAATTGAGGTGAAAACTTCGCTTAGCTGTCAAGGGGTATACAAACAAATTGTATACTTAGAGGAAGACTCTACCCTTTTCCCAAATCCTACCCAAGATGATATTCAGCTATTGGTTGGTGGAGAGGCAACAAACATCACATTACAACTCTATGATTTGCAAGGGCAGCAGTATTGGACGCAAAACCACCAAGTTCCAGAAGATAGTCGTCAACTGTCCATAGACTTGTCTCGCTTAGCGGCAGGGAGTTATATTATGAAAATAATTCATCCCGATAGAGAAGAATCTTTAAAATTCATAAAAAATTGAGAACTATACTATTGCTTTTTTGTAGTGGAATCCTATTTGTAGGATGCAAAGAGGACACTATTCCGGTTCCAGAAGCAGCATTGTTGCTCAGTCCCCTGAACAATACTACCTGTCTTTCTATTCCACAAGGAAACACCAATGCGGTGGTAAACTTTCAATGGAATATGGCTGAAAATGCAGATCGCTACAGTTTAGTCATACGCAATGCGGTAACCAATGAAGAACAAACAAGCCAAACGGAAGAAACCACGACAACGGCCTCTTTAGCCAAAGGGGCTCCCTATTCTTGGAAAATTATATCCCTTTCGGATGATACTACAGAAACCGCAGTTAGCGCTACTTGGTCTTTTTATTTGGAAGCTACACAGCAATACGATTATATACCGCTACCTGCACAATTGCTTTCTCCTGAGGATTCGGCTACAGCTACGGTACAATCGGGTAATGTTACATTGTCCTGGACAGGAAGAGATTTGGACAACGATATTGTTGGGTATGATGTTTACTTAGGCACTGCTGCCGATCAATTGCAGCGAGTAGAGTCTTCATTTTCAGGGAGTACGGTTGATGTTGCCGTAAATTCTTCCACCACCTATTTCTGGGAAATTGCTACCCATGACCAAAATGGAAATGTGTCTTTTTCAGGGATACGGCGTTTTCAAACACCTTAGCAAAGCATTTATGTTCCATTGAACTGGTTCATGGTAGGGCCTATGCCTTGGGTGCAAAAACTTTCTATGATCTGATTCATTTTTTTAGCACGTTCTGGGAGTGCACTTTCTTCGGTTGACGTCCATTTCCCCAAGACAAAATCTACAGTATTGTATCCTTTTTCTTCGGAATGAATTCCAAAACGTAGTCGGGGATAATTTGGTGTGTTGAGCTGTGCTTGTATGTCTTTTAATCCATTATGCCCCCCGTCACTCCCTTTGGGTTTTAGTCGGAGGGTGCCAAAAGGTAAGTTTAGATCGTCTGTGATGATCAGAATATTTTGTAGGGCAATGTTTTCTTTCAATGCCCAATAGCGTACGGCTTTTCCGCTATTGTTCATAAAGGTCGAAGGTTTTAAAAAGAAGAGACTTCTTCCTTTATGCCGGGCTTTGGTCATTTGCCCGTAGCGCATTTCTTCAAAAGTGATCTCTTTTTCTTTTGCGTAATGGTCTAAGGCCAGAAACCCGATATTGTGGCGTGTATTGTGGTATTCTGTCCCGATATTACCCAGGCCTACAATGAGAAATTTTTTCAAATCTGGTGATGTTGAATTGGCTGTAAAAAGTTTTCTGATGAATGCAATCACCTACCAAAAATAAAAAAAGCATCTGCAGTTTTTACAACAGATGCTTTTTATTTGGGTTGCGTTCTGATTTTTACTCAGCAGCTTCTTCTGAAGCCTCGTTGTCATCACCTGCCGCAGCAGCAGCATTTTTGATCGAAGCTCTAGATGTTTTCACTTGACACACTACGGTGTTGTCTGGGTGTAAGAAGGTGTAATCTTCAGAAGCCAATTGTGCCGTGTAGAGTTTATTCCCTAATTCTAAATCAGAAATGTCGGCTACGATAGTATCGGGAAGATTTTTAGGAAGTGCACGTACACGCAATTTTCTCTTGTTGCGAATCAATGTACCACCACTGTTTAAAACACCCGGTGCTGCACCTTGAACTTCTACCGGAATATCCATAGAAATTTCTTTTCCTTCATTCAACTCATAGAAGTCAACATGAAGAATACGGTCACTTACAGGGTGAAATTGAATGTCCTGTAAAACGGCATTAAAACTTTGTCCGTCTAAATCCAATACCACAGTATGGGCATTAGGAGTGTACACCAGTTTGCTGAAATCAAGTTCTTTCGCTGCGAAGTGTACGGGTTCGTTTGCACCGTACAATACACAGGGAACCATTTCAGCATTACGTAAGGCTTTTGTTGCTTTTTTGCCTACGCTTTCTCTTTTAGATCCTTTAATAGTAATAGATTTCATATGTGTGATTAATTAATAAAATTCTTGTGAATAGATTTGTTGTTGTGTACACTTTTCATCGTACTGGCAAAAAGTTCTGCACAACTCAGCACCTTAATTTTTGCGCTGGATTGTTTTGGAGGAATCGTATCTGTAACGATGAGTTCTTCGAGTTTTGAAGACTCAATTCTTTCATAGGCATTCCCCGAAAGAATGGCGTGTGTACAAACGGCTCTAACCGATTTGGCTCCTCTTTCTATCATGAGCTCAGCAGCCTTGGTTAGTGTTCCTGCTGTATCGACCATATCGTCGACCAAAACGACATTTTTACCGGCAACATCCCCAATGAGTTCCATGTGCGAAATGACATTGGCTTTTTGGCGTTGTTTGTAGCAAATGACCACATCACTCGACAAAAACTTGGAGTAAGCATAGGCGCGTTTAGATCCTCCCATATCGGGGGAGGCTATGGTAAGGTTGTCTAAGCCCAAATTTTCGATATAAGGCACAAAGATGGTCGATGCAAAAAGGTGATCAACAGGTTTTTCAAAAAAGCCTTGAATCTGATCTGCATGAAGATCCATGGTAATGATACGTGTTGCCCCTGCAGATTCTAAGAGTTTAGCAATGAGTTTTGCTCCTATGGGAACACGCGGTTTGTCTTTACGATCTTGACGTGCCCATCCAAAATAAGGCATCACTGCAGTAATATGTCTCGCGGAAGCGCGTTTTGCGGCATCAAGCATGAGCAGCATTTCCATCAAATTGTCTGAACTGGGGTGAGTAGAACCTACAATAAACACCCGCGATCCTCGAACAGACTCTTCGAAGGAAGGTTGAAATTCTCCATCGCTGTAGTGTGAAAAAACAATGTTCCCCATTGGGATACCAAAATGTTTAGCAATGCTTTTTGCTAAATCTTCGCTTTGAGTACAACTGAATATTTTTGCTTCTATCATGCCTTGCGCTTATGAAACTATTCTTTACCTCTCTTAAGGGTTTGCAAATGTATAAATTTATTTAAAGGCTAGGGGTTATATCTTCTATTAATT
>WTJB01000287.1:2269-6966 GCA_011526335.1 Candidatus Arcticimaribacter sp. | reverse complement strand
TGATTGTATAATTCTTTTAAGGATTGCCCTCCTGGGTTAAGTAAGTTGCTTCCTTCTTCTGTGTTGTCGTCATTGTCTACACCGCCCAAGCTAGCAAAACCACGACTAAAATTGTCGATAATGTCTGTTTCGATTCGGTCTTGTAAGCTGTTTCGGTCACTGTTGGCCAGATACTTGGTTTCTTCATTTATCTGGATCACACGTCTCCACAAATTGATTTGTGAATTGTACCACAATTTGGGTTTTAGATCCCCTTCAATCTGTAAAGGACAAGGATCTGTTCCATCTACAATACATTCATAGTTTTCATAAATCTCATTGTAGTACGGGATAATATCATTTAATATTTGCCACTGCGAATAGATAAATACTGTTTTTTCTTCTCCAGGTGAAAAGAATAGCGCCTTGCTTTTGGAGACATACAGCGTTCCTGAGGTAGTATTTAAGCTTATGGATAAGCTATTGCTACTGGTGTCGGTCACGGCGCTTTCTGTCACCTTAATGTCGTCCATAACGCCATAGAATTGGTTGTAGGAAGTACCGATATATAAATCTGCGTCTGCACCTACCCAGTCCGGATCATCGCTGGTGGAGATTGCCTGGCTAAAGGTATAATTGGTGGTCAATTCACTTCCAAATTCAGAAGAGAAGCCAAAGCCAATTCCGGTGGTTCCTGCCACATAACTTTCACTTTCAATAAGCGGTCCTAACAATCCACCCCCAACACCTACTTTCAGCCCTAGTTTGGCCTGAATACTGGCGTTGATGGAGGATCCTATTCCACCAGCATTTTTACGCGTAACAGCAAAGCTAGACCCTTGCTCTATGGTCGCAAAACTTTCCGATCCTGGAGGATCGCGTAAGATGATGTCTGGAATTTCTGGTCCAGCCGTTTCAAAAGTTTGTCCGCCACTGGATTTAGACCCTAAAATAACCCCTTCTGTTTGATAGCCAGAAATGCTATAGTCTGTCCCATTGAGACGGTACAACATCGAAATGGTTGCCCTAAAATTGGAGGACACATCGGTATTGGGAACCCCAGCTTTAAAGTAATAGGTAAGCAAACTGGCATCGTTTTCGTCCTCAACAAAGTACTGAGAGCCCGAACGGCTATCGGCAAGGTTATTGGTTACGACCAATTCTCCTTCCGTTACCGGAACCACATCCAATTGTTCATCTGTGGCTTTTTCAAAATTAAAGTAGCGTTCTTGTTTTTGCACTTTTACCTTGTATTTTACTCCTTGTGAATACAAGTTAAATGCAGTATTCGAAACCGTATAGGTGATGTCGCCATCGGGTTGTTCAATGACAATCTCACTGTCTGATGTTTGTTCCAAGACACTGATTTCTGGAGTCGATCGGTAAACAAATTTCGATTTGTAATTGAAAGGCAATGTACTGGCAATGGTATCATTGTCAACAATAAAATGCTCTTGGTTCTCTACCGTAATGGCAGAAAGGTTTAGGATTTGATTGGCCTCCAAAAAGCGTCTTACATCAGGATCTGTCTGCGAAGGGATGTCAAGGTCGTTTTGATCCAATTCATAACGTAATGGCAATAAATTTACCCTAAACTCTCCTGTATCGGGATGCGTACTGATGATGGTTTTGTATTCATCTGTGATAGAGCTTACCCCAGGTTGTCTATATCCAAGAGTAATGGAAGCGGTACCAATGTTATTTTTTGAGGTGTAAATCTCAGCTTCGGCAGTTGGACTGGCTTGGTAAGATTTTTCCCCATCAAAACCAAAGCCTAGTGGCTTGTCTCCTTCAACGGCTCCTCCAACAACACGACCAACATAGGCCACTTTGGTATTGTCAATAAAGACCACTTCTTCGTCTTGATCTTCATAAAAATCAAAGAGTCTATTGACAATTTCAGTTTCACCATCTACGGTAAGGGTATCAACTTTTGGAAAACGTCCCTCATGTTCAAAAATGTGTCCGTATTTCTTGACTTTGATGTGGTGTTCTCCAATGGGTACTTCTATGGTAAACCTTCCTTCGTTATCTGTTTCCACAGGGTTATTACCACTGCCAATAACCAATTGATCATCTACATAAACAAGGGCATTGCGGAGCGGAATAGGCGCATAGCGGTTGAGGCGAACAATGGTAGCACTCTCGGTCCCGGTTCCATATTCTGCCCAGTATTCTCCCTTAGGGTATTTTTCATCGCCAACGATATAGGCGTTATAGGCCTCTCCGTCTCGGATATCACCCGTAACGTCATCTGAGTCTGGACCCTCTGGGAAGACCCCTCGGCTATCGTAGAGTACGCGTCCGCGGAAGGTAAAAGAAGATTTATCAATAAAATCAACATTGTTGATTACCTCTGCTCCTACACCGATAAAGGCAATTTCTTGGTTAGGAGAAAACTGATGTTTCCCTAAAGAAGGGGTAATTAAGTAGGTCTCCCCTGTGCCTTTATACGGAACAGCAGCCACGACATAATTTCCGTTTTCGTCGGTGATTCCTAAAATCCCCAATTGGTCTGATGTGGGTTTTTGATCGCCTCCCGTAACCCAACTGGCTTGTTGGTCTGCCTCTAGAAAAATGGATTTTAATCGCGCATCATTTCCATAAAAGGTAAAGCCTTTGTGGGCCAAATCATAAGCGAAATAGCCATTTTTTTCATCCATCCTTAGGTAGGTATGAATGCCCGCTTCATTCCCTTTTAAATAACGTTTATAGTCTCTTCGAATGATTTCATCAGAAAGCGAGACATTGAACATACGCATCTCATCAAAATAGGCAGTGACTCCACCCCCCATATTCAGACTGGTAAAGGCTTCGCCATTTCCATCGGCGTCCATACTGATGTTAAAACTACTCGTATTGGTTTCGGTAATGCT
Organism: Candidatus Arcticimaribacter sp.; assembly: GCA_011526335.1. Taxonomy (GTDB): domain Bacteria; phylum Bacteroidota; class Bacteroidia; order Flavobacteriales; family Flavobacteriaceae; genus Arcticimaribacter. Next base: position 4,111 of record WTJB01000287.1, on the reverse strand, counting down.
ACTGATTACTTCTGTATCCAGATTCAACGCTTCCACATAGGTGTTAATGGTGGTGAGATAGTCTGCATTTATCTTTCGGCCATTGATGTAAATTTGTGGCGTAGTAGCCCCTTCAAAAACAAAAGATAAGTGATTGAATTGATCGGTAAACGCACTGATAGGGCTCATGACATCATCTCCCTTATTGTCTATACGTCCGTTGGGGTAATATCCTTCTAGTGTAAATCCATAGTCTCCCAATTGAATGTTCAGTTGGGTTTCTGAGGCTACGCGTAAACTTGCCACAAAGGTATCTGCGCTTCCTTGAAGGCTAAATAAATTTACACTTGTTGTTCCAGTAAACGAGCCTATAGGCTTTACCCAGGTTTGTAGTGTAATGCTATCGCTGAGGTTTTCGTGAAACCTCGGAATATTGATAAAGCTATCTTCTGGGATTTGAAGTGCACTCCCCAAATTCTCGAATCCACCGTCTGGAACAGCAGCGATGGTGACGTCTTTTACCGGATTTCCTCCTTCATAACTTACATTCCCCGTGATGATTCCTGTGGGGTTTCTATATCCTATACCCTCCATATAGGTGTCGTACAAAATATCAGGATCTTGATTGACCGCCCCCAAGGCTTTTATTTTGTAGCGGTACAACCTTCCTCCTTCGGTAGAAAGGTCTGTAAAGGTATTTACACTTGAAGATAAATTCCGAATGGGTTCTCCCCAAGACGGGTTATCGCTATTGATGTCTTCTGTTCTATAGACTTCAAAACCGGTAATACGGTCTTCATTGTTATACACCCGCCAGTTGAGTTCAACTTTATCACTAAAGTAACCTTTGGACACGGTAAACCCTTCATCTTGGAAGGTAGAAGGGAAGTAGTTGACCCCCCAAGGAAATCCAATGTCATTGTAGGTATATTGTGAATAATCTACAGGATCACTACTATCATAAGGCGATTGTTGAATACCCATATACGGTAACCCAACAAGTATACTGGCTTCATCTACAGTTACGGCCATACTGGCAGATTCTGCATAGGAAATTTCGATCAAATCCAATTCAAAAATAACGGCATCTGCCGTTGCCCAGTTGTTGGTAAATTCATTGTCATTTAAATCACTCAAGCTGGGTGGAGCAGAACTGGGGGTGTACCTAGAAAGGGTTTGTCGAACCTCTAGACTTCCTCCATTGATACGAAATTCTATGCGCTTGGCTTTGTAGGATCCGCCATTCAATTTGTAGGCCCAATAGGCACTCTTAAGGCTTCCTAATACCGTAGTTGTCGTGGCGGCAAAAATACCTCCTCCTGTAGCATCGGTAATGGTTTCGTTATAGGTAATGGTGGGCCCTTCTCCATACATCCATTCGTTATTAAAACTTACGGTTTTAATATTGGCTTCGTTGATGCTGCTGGTGTCGTTAATCAAGGTTTCCCAATCCGTGCTGTACTGAGTTACAGAAGCGTATTCTGTCGGGTTGGTTTGGGTAAAATTTTCGTTTATATCTTCGGTAGCCTGGGCTGCAGAGGGAGTTACAAATTGTACCCCAGTTTGTCCCTGAACACCAAATCCTACTAGCAATAGGAGAGTAAATAATTGTATTCTTCGCATTGCCTTATATTTTGATGATGTAATTGACCCCGTAGTTTACAGGACGTTGCTCCCAAGTATTGATGAAGGTGCCGCTGTAACTCGTGTCGCCTTCGAAAAGGTGGGAATGATTTCCTCTACTACCCATCAAATCATCATTGTTTTCATTGTAAAAACCTTCGTCGCTGTTTGATGTGGAATACATCGCATATCCATCGCTAGAACCATAGCTGTCTCTTCGCAGGGCATGACGGTGTTCTC
>WTJB01000287.1:0-2169 GCA_011526335.1 Candidatus Arcticimaribacter sp. | reverse complement strand
GCATATCCATCGCTAGAACCATAGCTGTCTCTTCGCAGGGCATGACGGTGTTCTCCCGCTTCACTTGTCGTAATATTTATGTTGTGTCTATGGTAGGGATTGCGATCATATCCGTACCCCCCAAGAGCCTCTCCAGAATAGGACTTTCCTCCAACACTTCGGGTCCCTGTACCCCGTAGAAACATGGCATTAAGATTTGGAGTGGTATTCCCAACGATTGCAATTAAATTTTCATAAAAATAGGTGTTGGGAATGTTTTGCCCATTACACAGCAACCAGCCGGCCGGCGCTTCCTCTCCCATGTAGGGGAGTACCGTTCCTGTAGGATATCCATTTTTTGCGTGTATCGCATAGGGAACAGCCCTTAGTTGTTGGTCAAAAATTTCTGTACTTCCTAAAGTAACCTTGGCATAAGAAGCATAATAGCTAAGGGTATTGACTTGAGTTTCGTTTAAATTAATGACATAGTTAAACACCCCATAGGCATCGGTTTTTACTTCATCAGAAACCGATTTTATCGTTGTTTCATTGTTTGAAGTATTGAGGTAATACACTTTAAAATCTAGTTCTAGTCCAGAAATATTGGAAAGCGGTTCACCCAGTTCATTTTTGAGTAAGCCTTGTATGGCAATACTAGAGGAACTCACAATGGCTTGTGCATGCAATCCTAGACCGATACAAAAGCATAGTATAAAGAGGAAATGCTTCATGACTTAAATTTTGATGATCCAGTTAACGCCGTAATTTACGGGTCTACTCTCGTTGCCGTATCCTTGATAATTTGTATTCCCGTTGACATTATGGGTATGGTTTCCAGCATTTTGCATTAGCGCTTCATCCGCGTTGTATAGACTTTCATCACTCCCCCCTGTAGAGACCATCGCATATCCATCTCCAGAGCCATAACTATCTCTTCGGATGGGGTGTCTGTGATTTCCGTTTGTGCTAGAATTTATACTAAAAGAGTGTCTGTGTTGCTGCATCTGATCTTGTACATACACACCAAGATCCGTTCCGGTGTATGTTTTAGAATAATTGTCACTTTCTCGCGTTACCGTATTTTCCCCCGTTCCTCTTAAGAACATTGCCCGAAGGTCTGGCGTGTTGTTTCCTACCAGTTCACGAAGCTTGTCATAATATGCTCCGCTAGGGATGGAAGCTCCGTTGCACAACAGCCATCCTTGTGGGACTTCATCGGCTTCTCCTGTAAAGGCAGTAATGCTTCCTGTGGGTGCTCCATTCTGCGCATGGATGGCATAAGGAACCGCATGAAGTTTTTCATTGCTAAAGACCACATCCCCTTGGCTAATTTTTAAATAGGCTTCTGCATTGGCTATTTTCATGTAAGCAGATTCTGTTACATCAATAACATAGGCAAATACCCCAAAAGCATCGGTACGAACGTTCCCTGTTTTGTTTAAGATGGTCTGTTCGGAATTACTATTGTCTAAGTAGTAAATTTTAAACTTTAGGCTTAATTGATCTTCATTGGCTAAAGCAGTATTGTTTTCATCACGCGCAATACCTTGTACAGATATCCCTGATGAGGTAACATTGGCTTGACCAAAAACAGAAGCGCTAGAAAGAAAAATTAAGAGAAGGATAGGGCAGAAGAAAAACGGATATTTCATCATTAATATAGTTAGTAATAACATCCAAAATTATGGATAATTTGATTATCGTTCAAAATTCCAACCAAAGACTATGCCAAAGGGGTTTCATTATTTCTTAGTACATTTCGGAAATTGAAATTAAACAAGATGAAAACTTGGGGCATTAAACTCTCACTTTACCTTAATTATTTTGTATTTGCCATCTTGCTAAACAGCGTAGGCATCGTCATCCTTAAAGCGATTTCGCTCTATGGGGTTGATGAGGTTGAGGCAAGTGTTTTAGAGGCATTCAAAGATTTACCCATTGCCATTGTCTCCTTTTTTATGGCTTCTTTTTTACCGCGAATAGGGTACAAAAAAGCCATGTTGGCGGCTCTCGCTTTGGTCAGTGGTGCCAGTGTATTCATGTATTTTGGCGACAGTTTTTTTGCCGCTAAAGTTTTGTTTGCTGCTGTGGGTGCAGCTTTCGCCTTGATCAAAGTTTCGGTCTATGCTTGTATAGGTTTGGTAACCACTAGCCCGCAAGAACACAGCGGTCTTATGAGCAGTGTAGAAG
>WTJB01000170.1 GCA_011526335.1 Candidatus Arcticimaribacter sp. | reverse complement strand
GCGGTGTGCAAATGTAAATATTTATTTTTTTGGAATCCAAAAAAATGAAAAGAAAAAATAAAAAATTTAGCGCAGTACCGCTTTGTGGCGCTTTAAGATTCGCTCTGCAGCTCTAGCACTCAGGTCAATGGCTTCTTCAAAGGTCTTGCACATTTTTTTTACCACGATGTCTTCTCCAGGGATAGACAGCTTGAGCTCGGCAAACTTATTGATACGATCACTTGTATTTTCTACTTTGAAAACCACTTGGGCACGGATGATTTTGTCAAAATACTGTGTCAGTTTGCCGATTTTTTTTTCGGAAAAATCAATGAGTTTGCGATCAACATTGAAATTAGTGGACTGGAAGTTGATTTTCATAAGCATAAAAATTTAAATTAAACATTCTTTTTTGTACCCCCGCGAGGATGAGCCTTTGCATACGCTGCCTTTATTTTTTGCATGCTACTGTGTGTGTACACTTGTGTAGCCGCAAGACTGGTGTGCCCCAGCAGGTCTTGAACAACTTTTAGCTCAGCTCCATTGTTTAAAAGATGCGTAGCAAAACTATGACGAATCATATGCGGGCTAACTTTCTTTTTCGTGGATACTTGTTTAAGATAAAAATTTACGGTTGTATAAACAAAATTTTCGGTTAATTTCTTCCCTTTAGACCCAAGTAAAAAATAGGGTTGAGATGCCCATCCTTTTTCTATTTTGATCTTCTCGTAGGCCTTTAGGGTTTCTTTTAATGCGGGTAAAAGAGGCAAATAGCGTTCTTTATTTCTCTTGCCTAAAACTTTTATTTTATGATTGTCCCAATCGATGTTCTCAGGCTTAAGGTGGATAAGTTCTGATCGTCGCATTCCTGTACTGTACAGAAGCTCAATAATGGTTTTCCCCAGCACTCCGTTATAATCTTCTGTAAATACCGTTCCGTCCCATAGCTTTAGCATTTCTTCTTCCGAAAGGGGGATTTGCACATTTTTAGACACTTTTAAGGGTTTGTGATTGCGCAGGGGGTGCTGACCTATTTGTCCGATTTGATATAAAAACTTATAGTACGAACGCAAAGAAGAAATTTTTCGGTTGATACTTCTATGCTCCAGTCCTTGATCTACCAAGGTGACAATCCAACTGCGAATTAGGGTATAGGCCACATCTTCCAATTGTACGCTTTGGTGTTCACTTGCACAATAGGCAGCAAAGCGTTCTAAATCGCGCTTATAGGCAGTAATGGTATGCTGAGCATACTTTTTTTCGTGAGCGAGATGATCGATAAAAGCCTGTATAGACATAAAAAAAGTTGTCCTTAAAATTACGCATTTTAAGGACAACTTTATGAATGGTAAAAAACACTATACTATTGTGCTTCTGCGTCACGCAGCTTTTGAATGTATTGTGCTTTTTGAATTTTTGTTCTGTTTTTTACAGAAGGCTTAATGAATTGTTTACGGCTACGCAATTGACGCATAGCTCCCGTTTTATCAAATTTACGCTTAAAACGTTTTAACGCTCTATCGATGTTTTCGCCTTCTTTAATGGGTATAATTAACATAATGATGCACCTCCTTTCTTTGAATTGGCTGCAAATATAAGGAAGTTTTTGCCGATTTTAGGTTTATTTTAAAATTTCTCTAGAGATGACTACTTTTTGTATTTCAGTGGTCCCCTCTCCTATCGTACATAGCTTGGCATCTCGATAAAACTTTTCTACCGGGAAGTCTTTTGTAAAGCCATATCCTCCGTGTATTTGGATGGCTTCACTCGAAACTTTTACACAAACCTCTGAGGCATACATTTTGGCCATAGCCCCTATTTTGGTAATGTTTTTACCACTTATTTTGTCTGCAGCAGCTTTGTGTAGCAACAGTTCAGAAGCTTCAATCTCAGTGGCCATATCCACCAACTTAAAAGAAACCCCTTGAAATTGGCTGATGGATTTTCCAAATTGCTTTCTTTCTTTGGCATACTTTACAGAGGCATTATACGCCCCGCGTGCTATCCCTAAAGAGAGTGCCCCGATAGAAATTCTTCCTCCATCTAAAATTTTCATGGATTGTATAAAGCCGTCGCCTACGGGACCAAGACGGTTTTCGTCTGGGATAACGCATTGATCAAAAACCATTTCGGCAGTTTCTGATGCACGCATTCCCAATTTATTTTCTTTTTTCCCGTGAGAGAAACCCGGAGTGCCACGTTCGACAACAAAGGCAGTCATTCCGTGGCTATCGCCCTTTTCACCATTTCGAGCAATAACAACGGCGATGTCACCACTCTTTCCGTGAGTGATAAAGTTTTTAGTCCCGTTGAGGACCCAATGGTCTCCTTTTTTGGTCGCTGTGGTATGCATCCCTTTGGCATCAGAACCTGTATTGTGTTCTGTTAGCCCCCAGGCACCAATATGTTCTCCTGAAGCAAGCTTTGGAAGCCACTTGCAGCGTTGTGTTTCATTGCCAAAAAGGTAAATATGATTGGTACACAAAGAATTGTGTGCTGCAACCGAAAGTCCTATAGAAGGATCGACTGCAGATATTTCTTCGATGATTGAAATATATTCGTGGTACCCTAGTCCTGACCCGCCGTATTCTTCAGGAATCAAAACGCCCATAAAACCTAAAGCTCCGGCTTGATGCAAGGCTTCTTTAGGAAAATGTTGGCTTTCATCCCACTCCATGATGTGTGGTCTCAGATGCTTTTCTGCAAATTCTTTTGCAGAGGAAGCTATCATGTCCCGCAAATCATTTGCGTCAGATAACTTGGAAGTTGTAGAATCTATCATAGCGTTTTAGTACAAATATAACGTTAATCTCTGAAACTTCAAGGGGTCCCATTTAAGGCTGTGTTTTAATCCTTTTAAACTAAGGGTATCGTTGGTTGTACGAAGTTTTAACACCTCTTTTGCTTCCTTGTAATTTAGGTAAGGAAGCGCCGCAAGATCAGCTAAACTTGCCGTTTGCAGGTTTATTTTAGAATAAGAAACAGCGTTTAGGGTAAATTGGTCTTTCAATCGGTTGACCACTGTAGTGTCTAATCCATACACCTCGTGTAATTGATCGTAGAGCGCAAAACCTCCAAGGCGATGTTTATACTTTAGAATTCTTTCACTCAAAACGCTACCTATGCCCCTTATTTTCTGAAAATCGGAAACAGTAGCTGTATTCAGTTCGCCCAATAGCACAGGAGTGTTTATTTTCTTTGCTGGTTTTTCTTTGTTCGAAGACCATTTAAAGTAAGGGCCATACATACTCAGCCAAGCTGCAGACACTTTTGTTACCGCCTGAAATTCTGCTATTGATGTAAAATAATTGTTCTCTTGACGCCAAGCAACAATGGCCTGATACTCTGCGGCACTTAAATCCAATTGGTAGGCTTTATAGGAAGAAATAAAATTGGGATTAAAAGGATAAATTGTAGAACGGTTCTCTTGCTTTGATCGATCCCATTTTTCTTGCAGGGCCTTGTCCTCCACAAATCCTACTTCTATGCGCTGCCGTTGAAACCCGAAAAACGCAATGAGTTGGAGGATTAAGATGAGCGCCAAAAAAAGCAAAACCGCCTTTTGAATTCGCGTAAACTGAAATCCAAAAGGCGGTAAAGGCTTCATAAAAAGTTATTTTACTTCACACTTTTAATGGCAGCTAAATAACGATTCAATTCTTCTTTTACTTTTGGGAACAAGAAGAACAATCCGATCATATTCGGAAATACCAAGGCCAAAATCATCGCGTCTGAAAAGGTCCATACCGCAGACATATCTCCAGCAGCACCAATAACGATAAAGGCTAAGAATAATAATTTATACGTCAAATCTGAAATCTTGCTTTTTCCAAAAACGTACATCCAAGATTGAAGTCCGTAATACGACCAAGAGATCATGGTAGAAATAGCAAACAACACCACCGCAATGGTTAAAAAAGGCCCTGAAAAGGAAATGTACTTTGCAAAAGCTGCGGCAGTAATAGCGGCACCCTCCACTTGTTGTCCTGCAATGGTAACAATTCCTCCTTCTCCTCCGTATTGAAAGACGGTATTATCGCCATTAAAAATAATGATCACCAAAGCCGTCATGGTACAGATCACAACCGTATCTATAAAGGGTTCTAGTAAGGCTACTAAACCTTCTGAGGCCGCGTACTTTGTTTTTACAGCCGAGTGGGCAATAGATGCAGACCCCGCTCCTGCTTCATTGGAAAAAGCAGCACGCCTAAAACCTGTAATTAAAACTCCTAAAAGTCCTCCGAGACCAGCTTGAGGGTTAAAGGCTTGGGAGAAAATCATTCCAAAAGCATCATCAACAAATGTGATATTGGTACCTATAATATAAAGACAAGCGAGGATATACATTAAAGCCATAAAAGGAACGACCTTTTCTGTAACCGAAGCAATACGCTTTATCCCTCCAATGATAATGATCCCCACGAGAACCATCATGATGAGTCCTATAATTGTTCGAGCGCTACCGCCGGTCATCCCAAAAGATTCTACCAATTGCATCGCTGCTTGATTGGATTGGGCTGCGTTCCCTCCTCCAAAAGAGGCACCAATACATAAAACAGCAAAAGTAACGGCAAGTATTTTTCCTAAGCGAGCAAAACCTCGTTCTTCCAATCCTTTGGTAAGGTAATACATAGGCCCTCCGTAAACGGTGCCGTCTTCCCCTACATCACGGTATTTAACCCCGAGGGTACATTCTACAAATTTTGTTGACATACCAATCAATCCACAGAGTATCATCCAAAAGGTTGCTCCGGGTCCCCCCACAGCAATAGCCAAGGCGACACCCGCAATGTTTCCATTACCCACTGTACCTGACACGGCTGTGGCTAAAGCCTGAAAATGACTTACCTCTCCGTCTTCCTCATCTTGTCCGTGATCGTCTATTTCGTCATACTTCCCACGAACGGTGTTTATAGCCGTAGGAAATTGTTTGATGTTGATAAAACCGAAGTAAACGGTAAAAAAAAGTGCACCACCTACCAACAAAAAGATAATGGTAGGGATTTCTGTTCCTGGAAAATTATGCAATACAACGGCCCCCCACCAATTGGCTATGGGAGTAAAAGCTTCATTAATCCGATCATCTAAACCTTGATCTTGTGCAAAGATTGGAGCAGAAAAAAATAATAGTACAATGCTGAGTAGTTTTTTAAAATTCATAGGGTGTAGTTTCTTCCTTGACAATATCCAAAATATAATGCTAAAAACAAATTCTATTTATGGATTTGAATTATAAATCAAAAACAGAAGTTCTTTTGGTATAAACCAAATCTTTTAGCCGTAGCCAAAAGGCCAAAGTGAGGTATAAAACAAAGCCTCCAACTAAAGTGGCAAAAGAAGCGTAAATAAAGAATAAGCGTACGCTTTTTACTTTCATTCCAAGACGATCTGCCAAACGAGTACAAACAGCGAATCCGTTTCGCTCAAACCATTGTCTAAATCTATGATGGGCCATTTATTGTTGTAATAGAGTTTGTCCTACAGCACAAAGTAAACACTTTTTTTGATCACAATATTCCTTTTTCAAACTTATATAGGCTTGCGAATCTAGTGCACTTTCTGCAATACCACCAATGGTTTTAAAATAATCGGTAATGCTATTTTTCTCTGGGGGGAGTTGTTCCATTCTATCCATTATCTCTTCACTAAAAATTCTTCCCTTTGAACGATGATAAAAGTAAAAGAAAGGCAAGAGCGTATTGATTTCTAATAATTGTAAAAACCCAGCAGTTAGTCGTTTTGGACGTTTGGGAGAAATTTTACCAAAATTATAGTGCGCTTCCCAGTAAGGAGATATAGCTATCTCCCGCCATGACAGAAATTTATCTTGTGTTATTTTACTCATTAAATCAGTAAAAAGTGCTTTATGTCTGTAATAAACCTGTGCCAATTGTGCCCACCGAATCGTAGGGAAATTTGCCGGCCGGATCCGAGCAAAATGCGGAGGCGTAACCCCTTGTGTAGTCAACTGAAATTTATGTTTTAAAAAGGCGTATGTTTTTTGTAGCTTTTGATGATACGCATCTGTCAAGGTCTTGTTCAATAAACCAGACTGCCCCATAAACAGTGCTTCCAATTTTTCAACACTTTGACTACACTTACGCACAACAGCAAAGGGCAAGGACTGCGCCGCTTCAAAAAAAGCTTTCCCATTATGATTTAAGCCAAACGCTTTGGCCAAGTACCAAAAGAAAACTGCTTCCCAGTCTTGATTTGCTTGTACCAGGTGCTTTTCGATTTCATTTACGCGCCTTTCTAACCTCTCCACAAATAAACGTTGTTTCCACCCCATACGAATCAATGGATTTACTGACCTAAAACGATCAGCGCAAACAATCCCTTCTTTCTTTTGGTAAAAAAACGCAGAAAATGCAGTCAATTGACTTGCGCTAACCCAAGATTTCACCGAAAGCGTAGGCACCCTTGTCCCCTCTTGATTATAGACCTCAACATCGTCTTCCCAAACCAAATGCAGAATGACATTGTTATAAGCCGCATCCAAATGATGTTGGTGGGTGTACCAATCCGAAGCCTTCAGATGAAATTCCACACTGCCACACCACTCCAACGCTTCTATCTTTATACGTGCCTGAAGAAAATCAGGCCCCTCAAATAGGTTGTGAATTCCTGGAGAGTAAACATACAAAGGCTGTCCCTCAGCAGATAGCATACGCTTGGGGTCAAAACGTTGACCCTTCCAGAGGTAGTGTAAAAAATCTTCTCGCAATAGAAATGGGGCTTGGCGAATTTATTGTTGTATGTCTCCTTTCCAGGCCAAAATTCCGCCTTCCAAATTATAGGTGGCTTTTACACCCATCTGATCCAACAGCTGACAGGCCTGAGCACTACGTGCGCCTGAGCGACAGTATATAAAATACGATAGTGATTTATCCAGTTTTTCTGCCCCTTCCATAAAGCCTTGTGGATTTCTGATGTCTAAAAGATCTGAGCCTTCGATATGCCCCGTTGCATATTCTTCAGGTGTTCTTACATCCAACACATAAGCATATGTAGCGGCCTCTTTTTGTTC
>WTJB01000267.1:3394-7056 GCA_011526335.1 Candidatus Arcticimaribacter sp. | reverse complement strand
CCTTTTAATGTAAAAGTTGGTGATGCTCAACTATTCGACTAGGACTATGAAAAAGAACATCACCTTCGCATGTCTACTGCTTTCCATTCTAAGCAATGCACAATGGACACAAAAAAAAGGAAGCAGTTATTTAAAAATAGGGGCTTGGCAACTAGAAGCCGATGAGCACTTTACCAGCTCAGGCCTAGTAGATCCGAATGCTACGCGGGGTATATTTATTTCCAGTATTTATTTTCGTCATGGTATTGCCAAAAAAATAAGTGGAAGCATTTATATCCCTTATACCTTTGTCTATCAAAACGAACAACGGTTTACCTCGGGAAGACCGCCTGTCGCAGGAGAAATTTATTCCAGTCTCGGAGACATCAATATAGGCATAGAACATCAGTGGCTTCAAAAAAAAGGATGGGTGCTCTCTACTGGACTGACGTTAGGATTACCCACCGGGAATAGTGCTGGAGGAAGTGATGGAAGTTACCAGAAGGGAGATGGAGAATTTAACCAACTGCTAAAATTGCGTATTGGAAAATCATACCGTATCGGGAAACAGCCCTTTTACGGAAAAACAAGCATAGGATTCAATCAGCGGTCCAAGGGATTTTCAGATGAATGGCACTGGACTTTTGAAACAGGAACAAATGTCTTGGACAAAAAACTCCTCCTTTTAACAAGAGCCCAATGGATCAATTCTCTCTTCAATGAAAATCTATCGGCAGAGAACAGCAATGGAAGTATCTTCGCAAACAATGTAGAGGTCTTTAATCTAGGGGGAGAAGTAATTTATAGTATCCGAAAAAACATGGGGATAGGATTCCATTTTAGTTCTCCCATTAGCGGAAAATTGATCTATAGAGCCACCGCATATTCTGCGGGAATCGCTATGCGTTTTTAACCGTATTTCCTTTGTGGAGAAAAGGGATTAAGATTCAAACTTTGTGGTTTTTCGTCGATTAACTCCGCAATCAACTTCCCTGTTGCAGGACCAAGACTCCAGCCCATCATAGCATGTCCAGTAGCCAAACTCAGATTGTCGTATCTAGAATGGCGACCGATAAAGGGCAATCCGTCTGGAGACAAGGGGCGCAACCCACATTGTGCTTCTTCTAGCGTTTCTTTACGAATGTTTACCCCAGGATAATATTCTCGAGCGGCACGGGCAATGGCTTCCACTCGATTTTTTTTGATGTCATGCTGTATTCCTGCGATTTCCATGGTTCCAGAAAATCGCGTAAATCCTTTCATGGGAGTAACGGCCACCTTGGATTCCATCAAAATGGCAGGCATTTCTATTCCGGTAGCTTGGTATTCATTTAATCGATACCCTTTTCCTGCCTGAACGGGCAGTTTAATTTTAAGCGCACGCAAAAGGGATGTTGTCCACGCTCCAGAGGCAATAACCACCTCATCTGATCGCCACATTTTATCTCCACTTTTAACTCCTTTAATCGTTTTTCCCTTGTATTCAAAAGCATCTACACTGGTTTTTGTATGGATTTTTACTCCATTATCGAGTAAATATTGTTTTAACTGCTGCATAAATATTCCGGGGGTGGTATGGGCATCGCATCGGTAAAGGTAGGCTCCGGCGATGTTCATCTCTGCTTGGGGTTGTAATTTTTGCACCTCAGCTTTATCCAACAAACAAACGTCTAACCCTAAGCGCTGTGCTTGCTCAACCACTCGCCCTTCCTCTTTTTCGGCTGCTGCCGTTTTAAAAGCCATCAAAACACCTCGGTCTTCGAGGTGAAAATCCAAGGCCGGTAAGCGATCAAAATCGTGATACAAATCTTTACTCAATTCATTGATTTCTTTGATTACTTTTAAGGAACGAACCACGTGTTTTTCAGAGCAAGAACGCATGAATTTTAATCCCCAATCGAACAAATCTAAATCCCATCTGGGTTTTATGTAAAAGGGGCTGGAAGAGTTGAACATCCATTTTAGCCCTTTAGTGACCATCCCTGGGGCAGCTAAAGGAACGATATGACTGGGGGTAAGGTATCCTGCATTTACATAAGACGCACCGCTATCCATTGTGCTTTGGTCTAATATTTCTACTTCATGCCCTTCGGCCTGTAAAAAATAAGCACAGGACAATCCAACAATTCCTCCCCCGACTATGACTACCTTTTTTTTCATACTACACTACTTGAAATCCGTTTACATAAGGATCTTCATCATTTAATAATATTGTATTGTACCCTGTTAGGTGAGCAGATCCTTCTATGCTAGGAATGATAGCGGATTGCCCCCCTAAGTGGGTTTCTTTTTCAACTTTTCCGTAAAACCGAGAGCCTATTATGCTTTCATGGATAAAGGTATCGCCAAGGGCTAATTTTCCTAAAGCGTGCCATTGGGCTATTCGTGCCGAAGTACCTGTACCGCAAGGAGAACGATCTATGGCTTTATCGCCATAAAAAACAGCATTGCGCGCAGTGGCGCCTTCGCCAGGTTTTGCTCCTGCCCATAAAACATGGCTACAGCCTTGAATATGGGGGTTGGTTAAATGAACAATTTTATAGGCATCGTTGATGCACTTTCGTAGCACTCTACTGTGGGCGATCAATTGATCGGCAGCATAATTTTCTAGCCCTGAAAAATTGTCTTGAACATCTACAATGGCATAAAAATTTCCACCATAGGCAATGTCAAAATTCAGTTTCCCCAAGTCAGGGTGTTGCACCTCCCCTTGCTGTAAAGCCAAGTAAGAGGGTATATTGTGAAAACGTACTGCTGTGATGCGTTTTCCTTCTTTTTTATACCCTACTTCTACCAAGCCCGCAGGGGTTTCTACCCTTACTTTGCCTTCAACTTTTGGGGTGATCAATTCTTCTTCCAATAATACGGTCATGGTTCCTATAAGCCCGTGGCCACACATGGGGAGGCACCCACTGGTTTCAATAAACAAAATTCCCACATCGTTATTCGAATCACAGGGAGGATAAAAAAAACTCCCACTCATCATATCGTGACCGCGAGGTTCAAACATCAGACCGGTTCGTATCCAATCGTATTCTTGTAAAAAGTGAAGTCGTTTTTCCATCATGTTCTTGCCCTTCAGCGGAGGGCGAGGTCCTTTGACCACCCGAACAGGATTTCCCGCCGTATGGGCGTCTATGCATTCAAATCGTAAAGGCTTATTCACGCTTTTGTTGTTTTATAAACAGATCTACTTCTCTTTCCATGATAGGTAGCGTCACGGTACCTTCTTTTAAAATAAGATCGTGAAAGGCTCTAATATCAAACGCTTCTCCTAAGGCGTTTTCTGCTTTGGTTCTCAATTCACGGATTTTAAGTTCCCCAATTTTATAGGATAGCGCTTGTCCGGGCCAAGAAATGTACCGATCGACTTCTGTATTGATTTCATGTAAGGAGAGTGCCGTGTTTTCGGCCATATAGTTTACCGCTTTCTCTCGTGACCATCCAAAGGCATGGATTCCCGTATCTACAACCAATCGACAGGCACGCCACATGGCGTATGTAAGCTGACCAAAACGCTCATATGGGGTGGTGTAAATTCCCATTTCATCGGCCAAGGCTTCGGTATATAAACCCCAACCTTCACCATAGGCAGAGAGATATAAATTGCGTCTAAAAGAAGGTATGGTCTCGGGTAATTCTGCATTTAACGCCATCTGAAGATGATGTCCCGGTACGGCTTC
>WTJB01000267.1:0-3294 GCA_011526335.1 Candidatus Arcticimaribacter sp. | reverse complement strand
CAAGAAGTCTGCAAAACTTCCTTCAAAGCCTACTGCTGTAATGATTTCCTCCATTGCCTTGCGAATGGTAGCAACCTCTTGTAGGCCCAGGGCATGTATCTTTTCTGCGGTTAAATCTAGCGTGGTGTAATAATCTATTCTGTTTTGATAATACGCAGCCCCGTTTGGCGTGCTACTCACCCCTATTTCTTGTCGTGTTTGAGGATAGTATTCTTCTTCGAAAAAACGCTTGATCTCTTTAAAGGATGGAATCACTTTTTCTGAAATAATCCGTTTTGCTTGCCCTTTTAAAGCATCTTGTTTTTCCTTAGCTATAGAAGTGGGTAAGCTCAGAAAAGGCTGATAGTAAAAATGATCTTCAACCTCAACATCAATGTGTCGATTATAGGTGCTTTCGTACCCCTTAAAAATGACTAGAGGCTGTGCTATTTTCGCTTTCAGTCCTTTTCGAAGTAAGACGATGTTTTGCTCAACAAATTGAGGGATCGCATTGAGTAGATCGAGGTATTTTTCTGCCGCTTCAGGATCAGACAACGACTGTACACGATAGACCAAACTGTTGTGGAAACCTGCATCCGAAAGAATGGGGTTCCAATGGGTTTTAAAGGCAAAATCTGCAAGACGATTTTTTAATTCGAACTGTAATATCTCATACGAAATTCGATCTGTTTTGGGAAAACCTACGGTATCCAATTGATTTATTTTCTCTTGAAGTTCTTTCCAAAACTTGTTTTCTCTTTCAAAACGTGCTTCGCTAAAATCCCCTAGGGGAAATTGACTAGAGTCATAGGCTTCAAAATTTTCATACGCTGCTATAAGGTCATGGAATGTCGTGCGCTGGGAAGGGGTTGTACCACAGCCCCACAAGAAAATACAGCTTAAAATAAAGAGGAATTTAGTTTTCATTTCGCCGTTATTAGTTTCCCGTTTACTGTACGTGTTATCTCAAGTGGATTGCTTTCTTGCAATGCCGGCGGAAGCAATTCTTCGGGACAATCCTGGTAACAAATGGGCCGCAACCAACGCATAATGGCAGCGTCCCCAACGGCGGTAAAGCGGCTATCTGAACTTGCCGGATAGGGTCCGCCGTGTTGCATACTGGCGTTAACCGCTACTCCGGTAGGAACTCCTGAAAACAAAACCCTTCCAGCCTTGGCTACGGCATAGGGCAATAAGGTTTTTACCTGCGGATTGTCTTCTGCTGCCGCATGGATACTCAAGGTCAATTGCCCTTTGATTTGGGTCAAAATGGTCTGTAGTTCCGTTAGGTTTTCGCATTGTACAACAAGGCTGTAAGGGCCAAAAACTTCTTCTTCTAAGCTCAGATCTTTCAAAAAGTCTTGAGCAGAAATTACACCCAGGGCTGTTTGTACGCCTCGATGCAAATCAAGCGGTTTAGCTTCCAGTTCTTTCAGTGATTTTAGGTAGTGCTTTTCAATATTAGGGTGCACCATAGCAGCCTTTTCTTTATCCAATAATGCAGAAGATAAGGAAGATATAAATGTTGTTTGATCGGTTTTATTTCCGAGCAAAAAAATGAGTCCAGGGTTGGTGCAAAATTGCCCACAACCCAATGCTATAGAATCGGCCAAGGCCTGTGGCAACTCTTTATCCAAAAGTTTGCTTTCAAAAATAACGACAGGGTTGACGCTCCCCATTTCAGCAAATACTGGGATGGGGGTCGGTCTATTATGGGCCAAATTCATCAAGGCTTTTCCGGCTTTAAAACTTCCGGTAAATCCAACGGCTTGAGTCCCTGGATGATTGACCAATGCTGTTCCTACAGTATGCGATACCCCATTGAGATGAGAAAAAATCCCCGGTGGAAAATCTGTTCTCAGTACAGCTCTCTGCACTGCAGTGGCAACACGACGACTTGTTTCTGGATGATAGGGATGTGCTTTAACAATCACAGGGCATCCGGCAGCCAAAGCCGAAACGGTATCGCCCCCTGCGGTAGAAAAAGCCAAGGGAAAATTACTTGCACCAAAGACGACTACAGGTCCTAAAGGATGCATTATTTTTCTCAAATCTGGAGTCCCTTCCACATTTGTGGTTAAGCTTGCTTGCAAAAACTCTCCGGTCTCTAGGAGTTTTATGAATTGCTGTATTTGGGCTAGGGTTCTTCCGAATTCCCCCATTGCTCTTCCTTCAGGAAGTTGCGATTCGGATTGATAGGCTTCAACTATTTCCAACTTATCCTTTTCCAGCTCTTCCACCATATATTGCAGTAAGGCTTGCCGCGCTGTAAGTAAGGAAGAAGCATAACGGTCACTGGCCGCCACGGCTGCCGCTACGGCTTGACTTATTTGCTCCGAATTGGCATCTACAAAAGTCCCTAGGGGAGTTTCTATTTTACTTTCGTTGGAAGTGGCACACCATTGCCCGCCAACCAAATTGTCTTTCCTCATGGCAAATGCACTTTATAATTTCCGAGCTCAGGTCTATTTTTCATGGCCTGATCAATGATGCTTTGTACGCTACTTTTTTCTTCCCCCTCTAATACCAAACGAGGAGGTCGCACATACCCCGTTCCAAGGCCTGTGGCAACTTCACAAAGTTTTATGTTTTGAACCAACTGAGGAGAAATATCTAACTCTAACAAAGGCATAAACCAACGGTAAATGCTTCTGGCCTTTTCAATTTCGCCTGCTAGGGTATAGGCATAAACAGCACAGGTTTCTGCCGGATAAGCGTCTACCAAGCCTGCTACCCAACCGTCAGCCCCCATAACAAGGCTTTCCATTGCCAAGGTGTCAACCCCGCATAAAATAGCAAAACGATCTCCAAAACGGTTTCGCATCCGGGTAACATTCGTAATGTCGCGAGTAGATTCTTTAACGGCCGTTATGGTAGGACACTCAGCGAGTTCCTCAAACATATCCAACGTTACCTCTATCTTATAATCTACAGGATTATTATAAATCATGATGGGTAAATCTGTAGCTTGGGCAATGGTTTTAAAATAGACCAAGGTTTCTGTATCCGTAGCTTTGTAGCGCATCGGAGGGAGTAACATAAGTCCATCTGCGCCGAGCTGTTTTGCATTCTGAGCAGCAAGAACGGCATCAGCGGTAGATTGTTCGGCAATATTTAAAATAACCTTGGCTTGACCTTCTACCGTTTCTAAAGTAGTTTTTACCAGCACATCTTTTTCTGCTGCCGTCAACGTACTGGCCTCTCCTAAAGTTCCCCCTAAGATTATACCGCTTGCTCCTGCATTGATTTGCGCTTGTACATTTTTTTTAAATGCCTTAATGTCTAACTGACCCTCTGCATTGAATTGGGTAGTAA
>WTJB01000141.1 GCA_011526335.1 Candidatus Arcticimaribacter sp. | reverse complement strand
CTTCTGGTTACGCTAGTACTGGTATTTTATGTCGATTTTCAACAAAGTAGCTTTAATCATCCACAGGTTTTGGGTAAAGTAGAGGGATCTTTTCGCCACGCCCTATTTCAAACCCTTGCGGTGATTACCACCACCGGTTTTGTTACAGCAGATTTTACGGCCTGGACGCCTTTTTTAACCATAGTCTTTTTTGGACTTATGTTTATGGGAGGTTCTGCCGGTTCTACTTCTGGTGGGGTTAAAGGGGTACGTCACTTGTTGATGATAAAAAGTGGATTTTTGGAGTTTAAAAAGGCTTTACACCCCAATGCAGTAATCCCTACACGATACAATAACAAGGTCTTGAATGATGAAATAGTTTACACCATTTACGGATTTCTGATTCTCTATTTACTTTCGTTTATCATTGGGGCTTTAGGTTTTGGCATCTCTGGATTAGATTTTGAGTCCGCCATTGGGGTTGCGGCTTCAAGTTTAGGCAATGTTGGACCCGCACTGGGTGAATTTGGTCCAGCCTTTTCCTATTATGAACTCTCTTCAGGCGCCAAGATTTGGGCTTCTTTTCTGATGTTGTTGGGCAGATTAGAACTCTTTACAGTGCTCATTTTGTTTACTCCATTTTTTTGGCGCAAGCGCTAGTACCCGTATTTGTCTTTCCAGCGTTGTTTTAAAAACTGCCGGCTTTGATTTTCTTTTGGATTCCCCCCTGGTTCATAAAAACGGGTATTGGAAATTTCTTCTGGCAGGTATTCTTGGGCCACAAAATTATTTTCAAAATCGTGAGCATATTGGTATCCTTTCCCGTAGTTGAGGTCTTTCATTAAAGCCGTTGGGGCATTTCTTAAATGGAGCGGTACACCAAGATTTCCGGTCTCTTTTACCCTAGATTGGGCCGAATTAATGGCCTTATATGCCGCGTTACTTTTTGGGCTATTGGCCAAATACAAAGTGCATTGACTTAAAATAATACGGGCTTCTGGAAACCCAATTGTAGTTACGGCCTGAAAGGTAGAGTTGGCCAATACCAATGCATTTGGGTTGGCGTTTCCAATATCTTCCGAAGCGGCGATTAAGAGACGGCGTGCAATAAATTTGACATCCTCGCCCCCTTCGATCAATCGGGCTAACCAATAGACTGCCGCATTGGGGTCGCTCCCCCGAATCGATTTGATAAAGGCCGAAGCAATATCATAATGCAGTTCTCCCTCTTTGTCAAATAATATGGTATTGGTTTGGGCTTTTTCTAAAACCAATTCATCGGTAATGACAAGATCATCTGTCCCAGAAGAAAAAACGATCAATTCCAGCAGGGATAGCATTTTTCTAGCATCTCCTCCCGAGAGGTTCAACAAGGCTTCTTTTTCTTGGAGTTGGATGTTGCGTTTGGCCAAGAGTTCGTCTTGTTCAAGTGCACGATAGAGCAGCACCTCCAAGTCTTCCTTCTTTAAGGGGTTTAGGGTATATACCTGGCAACGCGACAAAAGGGCATTGATGACTTCAAAACTAGGATTTTCTGTGGTGGCACCAATCAATGTTACATAGCCTTTTTCTACAGCACCTAAAAGCGAATCTTGTTGTGATTTACTGAACCGATGAATTTCATCAATAAAAAGTAAGGGCCCTTTTTTGGTAAAGAGGCCTCCGCTATTTTTTGCTTTTTCGATGACTTCACGTACCTCCTTTACGCCCGAGTGAATAGCAGAGAGGCTATAGAATGGTCTTTCTTGGCTTTTTGCTATCAGGGTAGCCAGTGTCGTTTTTCCCGTCCCTGGAGGACCCCATAAGAGTAAAGAAGGGATTTGCCCTTGCGCCAACATTGGGCTAAGGGTACCTTGAGGACCAATCAGGTGGGTTTGCCCGGTATAATCCTCTAGCGTTTTTGGACGCATCCTTTCTGCAAGGGGTGTATTCATGGGTTGAATTTACTGAAAATTCCTCTGGCGTATGACCTCGTATAAAATGGCTCCACAAGCAACCGCCACATTAAGGGAGGCAATGTCCCCAATCATAGGTAGTTTGGCTTGAAGCTTAACCATATTCAAAAGACTCTTTGAGATTCCTTTTTCTTCCGATCCTAAAATCAACGCCATGGGCCGGTTCATTTCGTGTTCATAGACTGTTTGCGTGGCTTTTTCGGTCAATGCCATACATTGGATCTCATAGGCCTCTAAGAGAAACACCGCATCTTTGAGGTGTTCTACTTTTACGATGGGTACCGTAAATGCGGCACCGGCAGACGTTTTGATCGTATCTGCTGTGATACGCGCACTTCCGCTTTGGGGAAGTATGAGGGCATCAACGCCACAGGCCGATGCATTTCGGAGGATCGCACCTAAGTTTCGCGTATCTGTGATTTGATCCAGTAAGAGGAATAAGGGAGGCTTGTGCTGTTCAAGGCTTTTTTCAATGAGGGGTTCAAGCTCATAAAAAGCAATTGGAGAGATCAGTGCAACGGCCCCCTGATGATTCTTGGTATTAAAACGGTCTAGGCGTTCTTTAGGGACATAACTATGTGCAATTGCTGCCTCTCTAAGTCTGTTTTCCAGTGTTTTGAATAAAGGACTTTTTTGCCCTTTTAATAACCACACTTTCTCGATATGTTGCCCGGCTTCTATACATTCTAGTATGGCACGCACGCCAAAAATTTCTTGTCCCTCCATCGGATTGTTTTAGACTGTGAAGATAGCTAAAATGTCCTCTTATTCTTGGGAGGACAGGGTCAAAAAAAAAGCCCGCATAAAGCGGGCTTTTAGGATAGAATAATGCTATTCTAGTATCCGTCGTTTTGAACCATGTTTGAGTTGGCATCAATTTCTGCTTGAGGAATTGGCCAAGCAAAAAGATTGTTCGGATAGCTTAATGAAGCGGTAATGTTTTGATTGCTTCCTGCTATTTTTGGAACTCCCGTTCCAGAACGCATTAAGTCATCATAACGGTGACCTTCAAACATTAACTCTTTACGTCTTTCATCCCAAATCACAGCAGGACTGATGGCCGAATGAGCCGCCGCACCGCGGTTTGTAGGAATAAGGTTTAATGTATTTAAAGCCGCAGAATTTCCATTTCTAAACTGAGCTTCTGCTAAGTTTAAGATCACCTCTTCGTAACGAATGATCACAACATTGTCTGCATTGTCAATACTTGGGTATTTCCCTAAGTTCGTCACAAAACCAGCTTCTGTTCCAATGATTTGTCCACGAACATCCCCAGCAGCATACAAGTCACGTGCATTTTCAGTAACGCGAACGTCTCCGTAAACTCCACCTCCAGTAGTTCTGTAGATGAAGGCAAGTGAATTTGAACCTCTGTTGTCTGCGTTGTTAAACGCCAATTCAAAGATAGAGTTGGCATTGCTTCTAGACGCCCAAGATCCTACATAACTGTTGGCAGGTACGATAGAATAAAGACCAGAAGAAACAACAGCTTGCGCAGCAGCTTCTGCAGCAGTATAGTTTCCAAAGTAAAGCGCAACTCTAGATTCGATAGCTTTGGCCGTATATTTAGAAATAAACTGTTTTGTGCTATCAAACTGCGCATCGTCCATCAGGTCAAAACCGTTTTGAAGGTCAGCCATGATGTTGGTCACGTTAGAAGCAACGGTATCACGTGAAGGGAATAGGTCATCTCCTTTAAACTCGACAACGTAAGGAACACCAAGTGTAC
This sequence comes from Candidatus Arcticimaribacter sp., assembly GCA_011526335.1. Taxonomy (GTDB): domain Bacteria; phylum Bacteroidota; class Bacteroidia; order Flavobacteriales; family Flavobacteriaceae; genus Arcticimaribacter. The sequence goes on along the minus strand of WTJB01000141.1, from coordinate 3,399 downwards.
CTCCAGAGTTCTGCTGACCATACTGCTTTACGAGATCAAAATGTGCAAGAGCACGGATCACATAAGCTTGTCCTTTTAGGTGATTTCCGTAGGCAGCACTTCCTGTTAGTTCAGAAATGTCTGTTCCGATAATGATATTGGCTAGACCAATAACGTCATAAGCTTCGTCCCAGAATCCACCACTGTTAGAATTGTATTGGAATTCTGCTTGTGTAATGAATCTTCCAGAGTTTCCATTCGACCAGCAATTGTCTGTACGAACTTCATTGTTAATGATATAATCTCTACCGTAATATCCTGTAGAGGTCAATCCGCTATAGGCACCTTTGATGATACCGTATAGGTTACTTACATCTGTAATACTCCCTTCTACCGACTTACTTTGCGCTAGGGTAGGGTCTAAGTCCTCTGTAGTACAGGCACTAAGTGCAAGTAAACCACTAAGAACAAATGATTTTAATATTGTACTTTTCATTTTTTTATAGTTTAATGTTTACTCCTAAAATAACTGACTTGGTCGGAGGGGTTTCTAAACCTGTGAAACCATCTGACTGAATTTCTGGGTCATAAACCAAATTATCGTCTTTTACCCAAGTGAGTAGGTTTGTTCCTCTCACAAAGAATGAAAGCCCGTCTAATCCAAGAGGTTCAACTGCATCTGAAGGGAAAGTATAGGTCAAAGAAACGTTTCTTAGACGCATAAAATCTCCGTCATATAAGAACTTAGAATGTCTTTGCCATGGTTCACCTCCTGCAGTCGCACGGCTGTTTCGTGCAATATCCCCAGGTTGTCTCCAACGGTCTAATAAGGTGGTTAACCCTTGGTAGTAGAATGCAGGATAGGCATTGGTTTGGTTTAAGTAACGGTGCCAAGACTCGTATACTTTGTGTCCACCTTGGTATAAACCACTTGCGTCTAAGGCAAAGTTTTTATAATCAATGTGGATGTTCATCCCTGCAGTGATGGTAGGGATTGCGCTACCTCCTTGGAATACTTGCTCTGCTTCGTTGAAGTTGTAGGTAGTGTCTCCACCAACTCTGTCGATATAATATTGGTTACGACCATTGTCAGGATCTACTCCTGCCCAAGTCGGCATGTACCATGCGTACACCGGTTGTCCTACTTCTACACGACGTGTAGTTGTAGTAATGTTGATGTCGTCTCCATTACCGTCTTTTGCTAACTCAAGAACTTCGTTCTCGTTTGTCGCAAGATTCCCCCCAATAGAAAGATTAAAGTCTTCTGATTGGATGATATTCCAATCCAATTCTACTTCTACCCCTTTGTTTTCCATTTTACCAATGTTACGGGTTTGCGAAGAGAAACCAGTAGTAAGCGATAGTGGAACAGACAATAACATGTCTTCTGTTTTTCTGTTGTAATACGCTACATTACCGCGGATTTTGTTTTCAAATAAACCAAAGTCTAAACCAACATCAAAGGTAGTTGAGGTTTCCCAGCTAAGGTCGCTGTTTCCAAAGGTACTGGCATAAGTAGCTCCTTCTCCAGCATAGTCAGCATCAAAAGAGAATAGTGCTTGGTATTGGTTGATTGAGATATTGGCATTCCCTGTCAAACCATAAGAAGCTCTTAGCTTTAAGTTAGAAAGTGTTTCATTTCCTTCCAAGAAAGATTCTTTATGAATGTTCCAAGCCCCCCCAGCAGAGTAGAAAGTACCCCAACGGTTGTCTGCACTAAAACGTGAGTTTGCTTCTCTACGTACACTTAAATCCACAACATACTTAGAATCAAATGCGGTGTAGTGAATCAGTCCTAGATAAGCGGCAACAGATGAGTCTGTAAAGGCAGATCCTGCGCTTGTAGGTGTTCCTGCAGAGTCAAGATAAAATAGTCCATCGTCAGCAAAGCTTTCCCCAGCTGCATAGGTGTTGAAGTAACGTTGCTTTTGGAATTCCTGTAAAACTTTGATGTCTACTACGTGATCATCGTTAATAGGAATATTATAGTCAATAAAGTTTTGGAAAACATAAAAAGCGTTGTTCGAAAGAATTCGTAAGAAATGGTTTCTGTAGAAATCGTTTTCTAAAAGCGCTAGCGGGTTATATACCCCAGTGTTTTCGTTAAAAGAACCGTCTTCGTTTCTAGGAAGATCGTCTGGTGGCATAAAGTACTGTGCCATTACAGCAGAAGCAAAGTAAGCCGATTTTTCTAAGTTCGCATTTTGAACAGAATACGCCGCTTGGTTGTTTGACGTATAGGTTACTTTGTCGTTTATTCTTCTCGATACATTTAACGATCCAGAGATACGCTCGAAGTCAGAACCTACAATGATTCCTTCTTGTTGAACATAGCCTAAAGAAGCAAAGAATGTTCCGTTTTCGTCTCCTCCAGATGCAGACAAGTTGGTTTCTTGTATGGGCGCATCACGGTTGAGGACTACTTCATTCCAGTTGGCTTCTGGACGTCCAGCGTCAATCCAATCAGAAGCTACATAATCGTAAGCATCTTGTAATGTTGGGAAAGATCCAGGATAGTCATTAAAGTAAGCTTCTGCTTGCAGGTCATAACGTTGTGCAGCCGTCAAAGAAACAGGTCCTTCAACCGCCTCGTTAGAGTAACCGTAAGTAGAAGTCAATTGGATTTTTGTGTCTCCAGACTTCCCTGATTTTGTGGTAATAACGATAACCCCGTTTGAACCACGTGCACCGTATTGTGCCGTAGCGGAAGCATCTTTTAATACCGTAATCGATTCGATGTTGTTTGAGTCGATTGCAGACAAAGAAGACAAGAATGAAGTTGCCCCAGAGAATTCTTGTGATCCACTGTTTACGGGTACACCATCAATAACGTAAAGCGGTCCGTTCCCCGCATTGATCGAGCTGATCCCTCGAATACGGATATTTGAACTAGAACCCGGCGTACCTGAGTTCGAGCTCAAAACAAGACCTGCAACTTTACCTTGTAGTGCTTGATCTACAGTCGCCGTTGGGATAGAACGTAATTCTTCTGAATCCACTTGAATGATCGCTCCTGTTACTTCGCTACGGTTTACGGTAGAGTATCCCGTTGTAACGATCACTTCTTCAAGGGCATTCCCTGGCTGTAAAGAAATGTTTAAATTGTCACTGTCGGCACTAACAACAGCACTCGTATATCCTACGAAGCTTACTTCTAAAGTGGCGCCTTCAGCAACTTCGATGGTAAAGTTTCCATCAAAATCACTACTTACACCATTGCTAGTTCCTTGTTCAATAACCGTAGCTCCGGGGAGCGGTAAACCACTTTCGTCAGTGACTACCCCAGACACGGTCTTTTGTGCCAATCCGCTAAATGCCATAAGCATAAAGGCGGAGGTTAAGAGTAATAGTTTTTTCATGTTAATAGATATAGTTTTATCTCACAATATAAAAAATATATTACCCCCAACAATGTCATTT
>WTJB01000081.1 GCA_011526335.1 Candidatus Arcticimaribacter sp. | reverse complement strand
AGAGTAGTATGCACGGCTTTCTGCGCCCCAAAATTCATTTGTTTGGCTCTGCCTTTTGGGCTCGTATAAAAGTCAACCTTAGGATACAGATCGCTTAGGGCTAAAGTTCCGTCTTCACTACCTCCGTCTACTACTATGACTTGATGGGATTTGAAAAAGGCTTTTTTATCTAACCAGTGCAGTATTTTAGGAAGCTTTTTTTCTTCGTTAAATACCGGAATAATAATCGAGAGTGCGCTATTCGTTGAGTGCCCAGTCATAGTCCAAATACTTTATCTTGGTGGAAGAAGGAAGATTTGTTGGGCTATAACGATTGATAAAGGCAATTATTTCTTTTTTGTTTCCAAAATCATCCGCAAACCACAGGAATATTTTGGATAGCGAAAGTTGTTTCTTCGACAATTTATTTTTGTGCGGGTCATTCAAAAAGTTCTTCGTGGCTTGCTCCAAACGTTCTTGAATATTGGACGACTCAAAAGCTGTATTTTCTAGTTTTGGGCAAGAAGCCGAAGCACAATTGATGGCAAAATGAATTCTGGGGTCCCCCATTTTTCGTAAAATTTTATGTTCCAGATGGTTTAAGGATACTTTTTCAACGCCCAATAAAAATAATTTTCTTCGCCACGGCATTCCTAACCTTCGGATGCTTTTTAAGGGATAATGGGTCAAAATCAAATCTACCGTAACGGCATTGTAGGCATTGATGAAGTAGGCTAAAGAATCATTTTTTGACCAATAGGCTTGTGGTGGGTTTTCCTCCAAGGTTTTTAGATAGGTTTTTAGGCCTTTAGGGTTTTGTTTCCACGCTTTGTAATTAACATTTCCTTGGTCATCTACCCATTGTTTGAGTTCTTGTGTCCACAAGTAATGCATGCTTTTTTGTCCAAACAAAGGAGTATGTAAGCATAGCATAAATAGCAAAAAGACAGTGAGGCGCATAGTAACTGGGATTAAATTAACAACATCCTCCCCCATCGTAATGATAGGTAGATGGACTTATAAAAATATCATTTCGGTTCATGTCAGCAAGATTATTTGCTGTTTTATCACAAACGGCTAAAGGTTGGTTTTTAAGTAAAACATGACCGTTATGGTCGTCATAAAAATCTTCTTTTCCAAAATAAATTGCAGAACGCCCTGTAAAGATACACGGCCCATCAGCAGGCATAGGATCTTTAATGGCACAAACCTCTACACTTTCTATGTAGATGTTTTCTTCTGTTGGGTAATGGACTGGATCTAAAATACGGTAGGGGCGTCGGGCACGAATTTCAATTGTACCAAAACCTGTTTCCGTCAATAGCGCAATGTAGTCCTTTAACGGAATAGAACCAGAGAGGCATAGTGCTCTAAGGGTTTCATCGTTTCTAAGGGTTTCATTCATTTCTTGCTCACAGGTAGGATCACTCATCACAAGACGTCCGTGGGGTTTTAAAACACGGTACATCTCTTGTAAAGCTTTCTTCAATTCTTCCACTTTAAAAATATTAAAGAGACAATTCTGTGCAGCGACGTCGATGCTATTGTCGGCCACGGGAAGATCGAGTGCGTTCCCTTTTTTTAACGTCACGTATTCTTTTTTGAACCAATCATTTTCTGCTTCTGCTTGGATAAAGTTTTTGGCTGATGCTTCTAGCATTTCATCGACAACATCTATGCCGACAACCCCTTCTTTTTGTCTAGAAAAATAAGCGAACTGCAGGAGTTCCATTCCTCCACCTACACCTACATACAATATTTTTGGATTGTTCACTAAATCCCTTGGATGAACAGTGCTTCCGCAACCATAATTCATTTCTTGCATGATGGTGGGAATTTTTAAGCCTGGAAACTGCCATATTGGGGTGGTAGTACAACACAATCCCACATCTGGAGTAAGGGCTGCTTCTTTGTATACATCTTTGGTTACGTCTAAGTAATTCATCGTTTTTTTTATAATTGAGGGATAAGTTTTAGTACAATTTTAATCAAAGACTGTTCCGCTTTTTTGGCCATAGCCATAATATCTTCAATATCAATAGGTTTTAGGTGGTCCGGATCACATAAATCTGTCAATACAGAAAAGGCCAATACTTGCATGTCGAGTTGGTTGGCTACAATTACTTCTGGGACGGTCGACATGCCTACGGCATCGGCACCAATTATTTTTAAGTAGCGGTATTCTGCCCGGGTCTCGAGTTGTGGTCCAACAACGCTTGCATAAACCCCTTGATGAAGGGTTAGTTTTTCGGCTTGCGCAATCTTCAGGGCTTTTTCTTGAAGCAAGCTGCTGTATGGTTCACTCATGTCCACAAATTTAGGGCCGAGATCAGCATTCCCTTGATAGGCCAGGGGAGACCCTCCTTGTAGGTTGATGTGATCTTCTATGAGCATTAATTCTCCTTTGTTGTAAGTGAGGTTGATGGCCCCTGCGGCATTACTGATCAATAGATGATGCACCCCCATGGCCTGTAACAAACGCACTGGAAAGGTGATTTCTTGATCACTATAGCCTTCATATTTATGAAAACGTCCTTCTAAAACCAAAACCTCCTTCTTGGCTAAGGTCCCGTAGAGTAATCTTCCCTTATGAAATTCCATTGTTGGTTCGGGCAGATGCGGAATAGCTTCATAGGCTACAACTTTGTGAATTTCCATCTGTTGTACCAAATCTCCTAATCCTGTTCCCAGAACTATACCTACACTACAGTCAGGTATTCCTTGTGAACGCAGGTAGGTTGTGCTCTCTTTTATTTTTTCTGTCCACGTCATATTAATTTTTTTAATTCATCAATGGAATCTATGTCTTCCAGTAAATCTATGTCGTTTTTTTCTTTTAAAAGGAATGTTTTTTTATCCCCACATTTTTTCAAAGTATCTTCCAGTACTTTATCTCCGCCCCAGCCTATGTTTTCAAAAATATCTTTATGCGGCATTTTCATGCCTATAAGGTAGTACCCCCCGTCTAGCGCAGGACCAAAAACAAATGCATGGGTATCTAAAGCATCAAAAGCAGTATGGATGTCCTGGGCAGAAATATCCCATAGGTCTGTTCCTATGATGATGGTTTTTTTATATCCTTTAGAATAGCTGTCATAAAAAGCATTGAACATTCGTTCGCCTAAATCTTTTCCTTTTTGAATTTCAAGGGTATCACAGCTCGTGTCCCAGTGCGGAATATTTTCTATTTTTTTAGAAAAATAGAGGCTTTTATGGGCCTGGACTTTGGGGAGAATTTCAGCCGTTTTTTGGGCCAAAGCATTATGAATTTCCAATGCTTTAACTGTGCCTATACGTTTAGCTAAACGTGTTTTTACCTCGCCCTCCACGGGGTTTTTTGTAAAGACAATAAGGTGATGATCTCTAACTTTCATCAAGCGATAGTTCCTTGGCAACTGCTGCCCGCACCTGCAGTACACCCATAACAATGCTGTGAGACACGAATACTGCGTTGCTGCAATGCGGTTGCGTGAAAATCACGGATATGATTTTTTTCATGCGCCACTTTTAAATCTAGCATCTGGTTAAAGTCGCAATCGTAAAGGTAGCCATCCCAACGAACAGATAAAGTCGTGCGGCACATGACGTTCTCAGCGGCTGAAGGATTATAGGCTTCCACCAAGGCATACATATATTCTTCATAGTTTTCTGAGGCGATTAGATAATCTAAAAAACGGCTAATGGGCAGGTTGGTTATGCTAAAAAGTTGCCCGAATTCGATATCAAAATCTTCTTTTAGAGCCGTTTTGAAGTCGTTTTCCATTGCGGCTTGATCTCCAGGTAAAAAAGCACCAGAGGGGTTGTAAACCAAATCCAACTCTAGTCCGCTTCCTGGGATTCCGTATCCTACTTTATTTAATTTTTGAAGGGCCTCAATAGAATCGTTAAAGACGCCTGAGCCTCTTTGTCGATCTGTTTTTTCTCTTTTATAAAAGGGAAGCGAAGAAATGACATGTACAAAATGCTTTGCACAAAAATCGGGAAGATCATGGTATTTTTTGTTCGCTACGATGATGGTAAGGTTAGAACGAACAATGATTTCTTTTACGTCTGTTTTTCGAATTTCTTCGACAAACCATCTAAAGTTGGGGTGCATTTCGGGGGCACCTCCTGTCAAATCCACCGTTTCAATGGAGTTGTTTTTCATCACTTTCAAACACTCCTCTAAGGTAGTTTGGGTCATGATCTCCTTTCGGTCAGGGCCCGCATCAACGTGGCAATGGGCACAAACCTGGTTGCACATATATCCAAGGTTGATTTGCAGCACTGCTAAGGCTTCCGGATGTAACCCTTGCGGTAAAGTTGCATTTATTTTCTTTTCAAAAATGGGGAGACGCCCATCGGCAAAGATGCCATTGGATAAGATCTCCAACTGCTTTTCTGTTGAGGACAAGTTATTTCCTCTCGCTTTTAGGGATTTTTTCATTTTACATGCTGAGTTGATCGTGCCTATTCATCATTTGTACGCCATGTACAAGGGCCGCACCACTTTTAATGGCGGCGGTAACGTGAACGGCTTCCATCATTTCTTCTTTTTCAATGCCCCGTTGAAGCCCATCTTTGGTATAGGCGTCAATACAATACGGACAATGTACAGCATGGGAAACAGCAAGTGCGATTAAAGATTTTTCTCTAGCAGAAAGACTCCCTTCTTTAAACACACTGTTGTAATAGTCAAAAAATTTGGCGCCTAGTTCTTCGTTCCATTCGCTAATGTTTCCAAACTTTTTTAAATCTTCGGGCTGATAGTAGGGCTTGCTCATATGTTTATTGTTTCTTCCAAATGTATTTAAAATTTTTATCAATCCGTTTAGCACGCAAAAACTTAAGTTTTATTTATGCGTCCTTATGTCGTTTAATCCATCGAAGTTATTTTCATTTTTTATCGATTCAATAATAGGTGTATATTTAAGTAAACATAATAATCCTATCTTTACATAGTGATAACTAACAATATTTCGTTAAAATGTAAATCTTTATTTTTTGGACTTAGCCAATGATTCTACCATACCACTCTTTATAAGCAACTTTGTAACGCTTTTATTGATTTTGTTTTTTAGCCGAGACAGAACGCAACAAAATAACGTTTATAAAGAGCAAATTGCCCGTTTGGAGGCCCAGTCGCTTAGGGCACAAATGAATCCACATTTTATTTTCAATGCCTTAAATGGTGTGCAGAGTGTTATGATTTTACAAGGAGAAGCTATGGCCAATAAATACTTGGGGATTTTTTCAAAAATGCTGCGCTCTACTATGGACATGTCCAACAATGAACTCATCAGTTTAAAAGATGAGGTTGTTTATCTCACGACCTACATAGCACTACAGAATATGCGGATGGAGCATCAGGTAAATTTTGAGGTGAAAATTGATGATGAAATCGATCCGCACAACTGTTTTTTACCCACAATGCTGCTTCAGCCCATCGTAGAAAATGCCGTAATTCACGGGCTACAACCCTTAAAAAATCAGGCCACATCAAAATGAAGGTGAGCAAAAAAAGAAACCTACTGGAGATTGTAGTCGAAGACAATGGAGTAGGGAGGAAGCAGTCACAACTTCTAAAACAAAAAATGGAACGAAAGCACACCTCTTACGCCTCTCAAATTTTAAAAGAGCGGATAGATATCTACAGTTATCTCCGCAGAGAGAAGACCGATTTTTTTATGGAAAACATAAACCCATCAAAAAAATATACCGGAACACGAGCAGTATTGGTCTTTCCTTATTTAAACCAAAAAGAAAAACTCATTTAACACCCAATAATATGACGGCAATTATAGTAGATGATGAACAGAAAAATATTGATTTACTTTTTCATTTCATCCAGAAGTATGTTCCAGAAGTACGTGTTTTGGATCGGTGTTTAACCTATGAAGACGCCCTCCATTCCATTACCCACATTCAGCCTCAATTGGTGTTTTTAGACATTTTATTAGACGATAAAAATGCTTTTGATTTGTTGAAAGAAGTGGGGCATCTCGATTTTCAGATCATATTTACCACGGCCTATGATGAATATGCAATCAAAGCCTTTCAATACAATACGGTAGATTATCTTCTAAAACCAATCATCATAGAAGATTTGAGAAAAACCATCGATCGTGTCATTGAGAAGCGCAATGCTAAGGTAGAATTTGGTCCAGAACAATTGCACAATCTCAGTCAATCGCTCTTGGGACGTCATCCTTCCAACCTTATTTTGATTTCAGGTATGGATCGTGTCAATCTTCTGGATCCAAATGAGGTGATTTACTGCAAATCTTCTGGGCGCTACACAGAGTTTTATATGAAGGATAAAAATACCCTATTACATCCTCTAAAACCCTTGGCCAATACGAAAAAACCCTTGATCCGATCTACTTTTACAGGATACACAATACCTTTATAGTCAACCTACTGCATCTGGACAACATCAATAAAAAAGCGGGAAATTATTGCGAAATGTCGAATGGAGATTCATTGCCTATTTCACGAAGACGATACGAAGCTCTTATGAAGCGACTGCGTTAATTTCTAAACTTTAGTTGGGGGTGAATCCCCAAAATATGCTCCTCTTTGTACCCTGCTAAAAAAAGACTATCCATTACCTTATGCCCCAACACCGTGGTGTCTTTTTTTATTTTTTCTAGCACATTGTTTTTGATATAATGCGCCAAATAAGGCTTTGAAATTTTTTTGTAAGAATAATGCCAAGGCTCATATTGAAACCCTTTCCTTAGGCTATCACGATCATACACGAGATAAAACCCAAAGGTGGATGCATTTTTTTCCATCCAAAGGCGAAGGGGTTCAAAGGGATTGTTGTTATGAAAAAGGCTGTCCAATAAGACATCTCCTTTTACGCTATGATTTTTAAGAATAAGGTCAATATCGGTACCCCAATGGTGCCGTGATGTTCCGGGTAAGGTAGAGTATTCAATTATTTTTTTTATGGCCCTTTTGGCAGGCATGCCTTCTGCCGTAAAGCGTTTAAACTTTCTGTTCCATATTTTTTTTTGGGCGGCATAACTGCGAAAACTAGAAACGATTTCCATTTCAATTCCGTCTTCTAAGGCTGCGTCTTTCATCTTTTCAAAGGCTTGGGCAACCTCGGGCTGGAGTCGA
>WTJB01000263.1 GCA_011526335.1 Candidatus Arcticimaribacter sp. | reverse complement strand
TTGGTCATTTATACTGGCACCCCCATAAATGGCAACGATATTGATGCCTTGGATGTGCTTGGCGTAATTTTTTAATTCTTGTGTGATCTGCAGACACAACTCACGGGTAGGCGAAAGGATTAGCCCTTGAGTGGTTCGGCTACTGGGGTCTATTTTTTCGAGCATCGGAAAACCAAAGGCGGCCGTTTTACCCGTGCCCGTTTGGGCCAAAGCCACAAGGTCGGTTTCGTTTTCTAGTAAAAGGGGAATGGTTTTGGCTTGAACGTCAGAGGGGGTTTCAAAACCCATGTCGTCTATGGCTTGCAAAAGTACTTCGCTAAGGCCAAGAGATTGAAATGTTGTCATTGCTGCAAAGGTACGGTAGATAATTGGATTTGACGACCGAAACCTTTTAAATCCGATTTAACCCAAAAGATTCTGATAATCAATTCTTAAAGTTGCTTCAAAAAAAGTTGAAAAGCCTTCGCTCTATGGCTGATCTTATTTTTGATTTCACTTCCCAATTCGGCAAAGGTCTTGGTGTATCCGTCAGGGATAAAAATAGGGTCATATCCAAAACCGCCAGTCCCTCTTTTTTCGTCAATCAAATTTCCACGCACAATGCCTTCGCAATCCCATTCCTTATCCTCTATACAAACCGCAATAACCGTTCTAAATTGGGCGGCTTTATTGGATTTGTTGTTAAGATTTTCCCAGACTTTGGCAATATTGGCTTCATTGTCTTTTTGTGGGCCAGCATAGCGGGCGGAGATGACTCCTGGGGCACCGTTGAGGGCATCAATTTCTAAGCCCGAGTCATCGGCAAAGCAATTTAAGCCATACTGGGTTTTTACGTAACGTGCCTTGATGTAGGCATTCTCTTCTAATGTTTTGCCGGTCTCTTCAATTTCTTCTGTACACCCAATATCCGTGAGGCTGAGCAACTCAATAGAGTCGGGGAGGAGTTGTTTTATTTCTTCTAATTTGTTGGGGTTATGCGTAGCAAAGACAAGTTTCATTAGCGATGATGATAAGGTTCATTTTTTAATATGGTGTGGGCACGGTAAAGTTGTTCTACAAAAAACAGACGTACCATTTGGTGCGAAAAAGTCATGGAGGATAACTGAATTTTTTGTTCCGCACGGGCATAGAGTGAAGGCGCAAAACCATAGGGCCCTCCAATAAGAAATACCAAACGCTTTACGCCAGAGAGCTGTTGTTTATTGATCCATTCCGAAAAAGCCACGGAAGTAAAGTTTTTTCCGTTTTCGTCTAATAATATGACGCGGTCGCCAGGGTTTAATTGTTTTTCTATGGCCTTGGCTTCGGCTTCTTTTTGTTGTTTTTCACTAAGATTTTTACTGTTCTTTATGTCCTCTACAATATGGAAACTAAATTTCGTATAATGTTTCAAACGATTTTGATAACGTTCAATGAGTTGGGCGAGCTCGGCCTGGTCCGTTTTTCCTACACAATACACTACAGTTTCCATACAAGCAAAAATACGAAGTCTGTCTTTTGATTCGTTTCAAAAAGAGTATTTTTGGTAAAAGCCTTTTTTTGAAAGAAAAACTAAAGCGAATTCCGATCATAAAGCAATTGATTCATTTTCTAGAATTGATAAAAATTCCTGGATATGTAGGCTTTACCATGTACGATTTGTTGGAGATGTATGTGCTGGGTATTGTACGGGGGGCGCTTACCTCAAGAGCGGGCTCTATTGCGTTTAGTTTTTTTATGGCCTTGTTTCCCTTTTTGCTTTTTGTGCTAAACCTGATTCCCTTTATCCCACAAATACTGTCTATAGATAATTTTGATTTGGTTTTGCTGCAATTTATTGAAGCGCTTTTACCAGCCGATACGCATAGTTTTTTTACCAGTATTTTTCAAGACATTCAAAATAAACCCAGAGGGGGGCTGCTGTCTTCCGTTTTTATTTTATCCATTTTGTTGAGTGCCAATGGTGTAAATGCCATCTTTACCAGTTTTGAAGTCTCGTATCATGTAAAGGAGATCCGCAATGTGTTTAAACAGTACTTGTATGCTTTGGGCGTTAGTATTCTACTTGCTTTATTGTTGTTGATTGCGGTTGCTGGATTCATTTATTTTAAAATTTTATTTCAGAATGTACTTCCAGAAACCATCGATTGGGTGATCTGGGCACAGAATATTTTCTTTATTGCCTTAGCGCTCTTTTCCATTTCCATCCTATACTATTACGGAACAATAGATGGCAAAGTGACCAAATTCTTCTCTCCGGGAGGATTTATGACGACTTTTTTATTTATCATTTCAACCTATTTGTTTGGTATTTATGTCGAAAAATTCTCCAATTACAATCAATTGTACGGTTCAATTGGGGCATTGCTCATTTTTATGCTTTTTAGTTGGATCAACTCCATTGTGCTTTTGTTAGGCTTTGAATTGAATGCTACCCTAAGGGTGTTAAAAAAGAAAAGTAAGCACGTCTAGTCATGCAGTATTTTATCGACGTTATCTTGCCCTTACCTTTGCCCAAGCCCTATACCTATTGGGTGGAGGAGGACGAGTTTTATTTTCTACAAGCCGGGCATAGGGTAGTTGTTCCTTTTGGGAAAAATAAACTGCATACGGCGGTGGTCTTAAAAAAACATAAAATAGCTCCGCAGACGTATACCCCAAAAACCGTAGAGTTAATCTTAGACGAAACGCCCATAATCACGGAAAAACAGTTGGCATTTTGGGAATGGATGTCTTCCTATTATCTCTGTACGCTTGGCGATGTGTTACGCGCTGCACTGCCTAATGCATTTTTGTTGTCAAGTGAAACAGAATTTCAAAAGAATACAGCAGCTGAGGTTGATCTTCAGTTGCTTTCAGATGATGCTTTTTTGGTGTATGAAGCTTTGGAGCAAAGGAGTCTTTCCTTGGATGAAATACAGGCCATATTGGGTCGAAAAAAAGTGCACCCCATTGTACAAGAAATGTTAGAACGTGGATGGATCGTCACCTACCAAAAGTTAGCGGAAAAATACAAACCCAAACGCCTGCGTTTTGTTCGTCTAGCAGCCCCTTACAAGACAGATAAAGCGCTCGCTGAACTTTTTGACAGTTTGTCCAGGGCTCCACAGCAAAGTGCGGTTTTGTTGCACTATTGCCAACAGTCCGCAAATTTTGAGTGGCTGGCAACACAAAAACTTCAAATAAAAGGAAAAAGCAGTAGCCCTTCCATTAAAGCTTTAATCGAAAAAGGGGTTTTTGAAGAAGAGTATTTTCAAGAAGATCGCGCTTTATTTGATCCTACAGCTACAGTACCCAAAAATACCCTATCTGGGGTTCAAAAAAAAGCGCTTGAGGCCACCCAAACCGCCTTTCAGTCGCATGAGGTGGTTTTATTTCACGGGGTCACCGCCTCTGGAAAAACCGAAGTGTACTTCGAATTGATTGATGCACATCTTGAAAAAGGGGAGCAGGTCCTTTTCTTATTGCCAGAAATATCTTTAACGGCTCAGATGATTTTACGATTACAACGCCGTTTTGGAGATAAAGTCACTGTTTTTCATTCAAAATATTCCATACATGAACGCGTTGAGGTGTGGAAATCGATAATCAATAAAAGCGAAAAAGCACAAATTATTCTAGGCGCACGCTCGGCGATCTTTTTGCCTTTTCAAAACTTAGGCTTGGTTATCGTCGATGAAGAACACGAAGCTTCGTACAAACAATTTGATCCTGCACCACGCTATTTAGCACGGGATGTAGCCATAGTCTTGGCCCGGTTACATTCAGCAAAGACCTTGCTGGGTTCGGCCACCCCTTCCATTGAAAGTCAATACAATGTAGAGAAAAACAAATACGGCTATGTTCCTTTAAAAGATCGGTTTGGGGGAGTACAGTTGCCTTTTATTTCTTGTATAGATTTGAAAGAGGCCTACAAAAAGAAGCTGATGAATGGGGTTTTTTCGCATGCCTTAATCGAAGCAATAAAAACTGCATTAGAAGAAAAAAAGCAGGTTATCCTGTTCCAAAATAGACGCGGATATGCTCCTATTTTGGAATGCCATAGTTGTGGACATATTCCCCAATGTAGCAATTGCGATGTTACCCTAACCTATCATCAATACAATCAGCAACTCAGATGTCATTATTGCGGGTACAATGTTGCAAAACCCTTGCAATGTAATGCTTGTGGGACAAATGCTTTGGTGTTAAAAGGGACAGGAACACAGCAAATAGAAGAACAGGTGGAAAACCTTTTTCCAGAAGCCAATGTCGGACGTATGGATTTTGACAGTACCCGAGGAAAAAGATCCTTTGATAAGATCATTGGGGATTTTACCGCTGGCCGACTCAATATTTTAATTGGAACCCAAATGGTAACCAAGGGGTTGGACTTTGAAAATGTTGCTTTGGTGGGGGTCATCAATGCCGATCCGCTGCTCTATTTCCCTGAATTTCGCGCCCATGAACGGGGCTATCAAATGCTTTCTCAAGTGGCGGGTAGATCAGGGCGTTCCAAAGAACAGGGTAGGGTATTGATACAAACCTTCTCTCCAGAGCATGAGGTTTTACAACAAGTGATAGATTCCAATTATGAGGCCCTTTACGCCAAACAACTCATTGAGCGCAAAAAATTTCAGTATCCTCCTTTTTACCGACTGATCAAGATCACGCTAAAGGCGCGCGATTACCATAAAGTAGATCAGGCTGCGCAATGGCTTGGTAATGTACTGCATGCCAATTTAGCTGTGGAAATTCTGGGGCCTGTAGATCCTCCTGTTGCACGTATCAGAAACTTATTCTTAAAGCAAATATTGATCAAATTTTCGATCAAAGACGATCGTGTAATGATAAAACGAAATTTAAAAATGGCCTTAAAAAGTTTTGAGAGCATAGGCACCTACAGGGCGGTAAGAGTCAATGTAGATGTAGATCCGGCTTAATTTACCCAAAGGTCTTTTGAAATTCTTTTTTTCGTAAACGACTAAGGGGGATAGCGTCTTTCCCGATATGAATTTCTTTTGTGGAATAACGATCCACCTTGTTTAGATTGATCAGAAATGATTTATGCGTGCGAAAAAAGTATTTTTCGGGTAGGAGTTTTTGAATCTTATTCATCGAACTCAAGATGATGTATTTCCGAATCGGGGTAACAATTTTTACATAATTCCCCATAGCTTCTATCCATTGAATATCATCAACAATGACTTTTTCGTTTTTGAAGTTACATCGCACCTCTATAAAGGTGTTTTCTCTCGCTTCTTTTTGTTTACGCATTTGAATTAAACGACTTATGGCCAACTCAAAGCGATAGAAATCCATAGGTTTTGGGATAAAATCTACTACACCCAAGTCATATCCCAATGCAGCATCTGCTTTGTTTTCCGAGCTAAAGATGACATTCGAAAAGTCAATACGTGAATGCATAACCGCTTGTTCCTCTTGGCTCGAAAAGCTAGGGTCCATCAGAACAAAATCTATTTCGTGATGAAGGATAATATCGACTGCCGGGGCAAGCTGATGAAATGATTTCACCAGTTCAATACCCGGATATTTCTTGATGGAGGATAGGGTCTTTTTACAAAGATCAATGTTAGGGTCAATACAGATAAACTTTAGGGCCATGAGCATTAGTGTATACAACAAAAATAGGAAAAAATACGAATGCTAATACACCTGCCATTTTAATGGGTAAAAGTTTTGTGTAACAGGTTTAAAATCTTATTTTTGCACCCTTAATTAAACATAAATATGAATCATTACGAAACTGTTTTCATTTTGAATCCCGTTTTATCTGAAGATCAGATAAAGGAGACAGTTAAGAAATTTGAAGACAACCTTTCTGGAAAAGGGGCCAAATTTGTTAACAAAGAAGATTGGGGGCTAAAAAAATTGGCCTATCCCATTCAAAACAAAAAAAGTGGTTTTTACCACCTTTTTGAATACCAAGTAGAGGGCTCAGCCATCGATGGACTTGAAGTAGAATTTCGCCGAGACGAGCGTGTAATGCGTTACTTAACCGTAAAGCTAGACAAGCATGCTGTTGCATGGGCTGAAAAGCGAATTAAAAACAGAAACGCTAAAGCAAACGCCTAGAAATTATGTCAAAAATTGAAGAACAAAATAAAGGGAAAAAAGAAGGAGAAATCCGTTATTTAACCCCATTAAATATTGAAACCAACAACAAAAAGAAATACTGTCGTTTTAAGCGATCAGGTATCAAGTATGTTGATTATAAAGACGCTGACTTTTTATTGAGCTTCGTGAACGAGCAAGGTAAACTATTGCCACGTAGACTAACGGGAACTTCTTTAAAATACCAAAGAAAAGTATCTGTTGCGGTAAAACGCGCACGTCATTTAGCCTTAATGCCATACGTTGGCGATTTATTAAAATAATTACTTAGATCATGGAACTGATACTCAAAGAAGATGTACAAAACCTTGGATTTAAGGATGACATCGTAACTGTTAAAAATGGATATGGACGTAACTTCTTGATCCCTCAAGGGAAAGCAGTAATGGCCACTTCATCTGCCAAAAAAGTTTTGGCTGAAAACCTAAAGCAACGCGCTTTTAAAGAGCAGAAATTGATTGATGACGCGAATGCTGTAGCGAAGAAACTATCGGCACTAGAAATCAAAATTTCTTCTAAAGTAGGTTCAGGAGACAAGCTTTTTGGATCTATCGGAACACAAGACCTTTCTGCGGCTTTTGAAGCTCAGGGACAAGCTTTAGACAAAAAATTCATCTCACTACCCGGAAAAACCATCAAGCGTTTAGGGGAGTACGAAGCTACTGTGCGTTTGCACAGAGAGGTAATTGTTCAAGTGCCTTTCGAAATCGTGCCTGAAAAAGCATAACGCTTAAAAATGCTATTATAACCTCACTTCGGTGGGGTTTTTTTTTATGAAATATCAACGGTTAACCAAAGAACAATTCGAAGCACTCCACCAAGAGTTTGCTACCTTCCTCGCTTCACATTCTATTGACAAAAAGCAATGGGATGCGTTAAAACAATCGCAGGACGAAAACGTAGATGCACTTCTAGATCAGTTTAGTGATCTGGTCTGGGAAGATGTTTTATCTAAAAACATTTATTAGTTTTTTACTTACACATATATTATCTTAGTG